>NZ_JBTNCT010000012.1:0-122824 GCF_054511355.1 Arthrobacter tecti | reverse complement strand
TCCCTCAAGACTCGAAAATGATGCCTAGACACCACCATTTTCCCAAGTCAGAGCACCCTTTCCCCGCTTAAACACGCGCCAGCACACAACCCCGATGAAAATCCCGGGCTAGCCCTGCGCTTCGCGAGAATTGCGGGAAAGATCCACCCTACGGAGGATCTTTCCCGCTTTCTTTGTGTTGGAGCGATGACCCGTTGATGCTGGTGATAGATTTACCGCCGTGCAGCCCGCCAAGCCGACCGTATCCATTGTGATACCGGCGTACAACGAGGAAAGCGTCATTCGGCAATGCCTCATTGCCGCTATCTACCAGTCCATGCCGGCTCACGAGATCCTGGTGGTGGACAACAAGTCCACGGACCGCACCGCTGACATAGTCCGCCAGATGCAGCTGGAGTATCCCGAGAGTCCCATCAAGCTGCTCGAGCAGAACGAGGAGCAGGGGCTCATCCCCACCCGCAACCACGGACTGAATCAGGCGACCGGCGACGTACTCGGACGGATCGACGCCGATTCTGTCCTGGAACCCGACTGGGTCGAAACCGTGCAGGCAGGTTTCACGGACACGGCTGTAGCCGCGACAACGGGCCCGGTGGTCTATTACGACATGCCGATGCGCCGTTGGGGTCTCAAAGCCGACGACAAGATGCGGCAGTTGGTGCTGAAGCTTGCGCGCAACCAATACCACTTCCTATTCGGCTCCAATATGGCACTGCGCCGGACAGCCTGGGAACAAATCCGCAGCTCCACCTGCCGGGACGAGCGGGACGAGATGCATGAGGACATTGACCTCTCGCTGCACCTCGCCGAGCAGGATCTCGTGATCCGCTATATCCCGGGCATGGTCAGCGGTATGTCGGCGCGGCGCCTCGAGGATTCGCCGAAAGACTACCGCTACTATGTCACGCGATTCGACAGGACGTACCGGGCGCACGAGGTCAATCAGCGCGTGCTCAAAATTCCGATGCTGATCTTCATGTCCATCTACTACCCCGCGAAGGTCCTGCGCGCAGTCCACACGGCCCGGACAGGCAGGATGGGCGCGCCCCAGCGCTAGCCGCCGCCCAAGGCGGGCGGTTGCGCGGCGTCTTCAGGGGCAACGTCCGCACGCCGTCGTCGGCCCTGTCCTCTCACCACGACGGCGAGCCCCACAAGGATAATTGCCAGTCCTACGTAGGTGCCGGCGGGCAGCTGCTCACCGAGGAAGATCGCCGCGAGGATTGTAGCCCCGGGGATCTCAAGGAGGATGATCATCG
The DNA here is from genome assembly GCF_054511355.1 of Arthrobacter tecti. Classification (NCBI taxonomy): domain Bacteria; kingdom Bacillati; phylum Actinomycetota; class Actinomycetes; order Micrococcales; family Micrococcaceae; genus Arthrobacter; species Arthrobacter tecti. Next base: position 121,568 of record NZ_JBTNCT010000012.1, on the reverse strand, counting down.
AGACCACCAGCGGGCTGATGACCGCGAGCAGGTGGTTGAACACAGCATGCCCGATGAGCTGCGCAACAATAGTCACACCGATAATGCCCACCCACGCAAGCGGCGGAAAGTCCACCAATGGTTGTCTGAACGCCAAACACATGCCCAGGAGCACCAGGGCGCAGCCACCGAAGCAAAGTGTCGTGTAGGTTCCAGTCGACAAAGTGCGCCTCAGCTCGGCCCCGGCCATCATGTATACGGCAGCGAATGCACCTCCGGCCACCGCGAGCAGGTCACCCATGATGGCGTCCGATGACAACGTCAAATCGAACCCCGTGATGACGACGACGCCCGCTAGCGCCACGGTCAGGCCACCCACCACGGCGGGGGCCGGGCGGTTGCCGCGAATGGCCGAGAACAGTGCCACCCACGCCACCTGTAGACAGACGAGCGCGGTTGCCGCAGCTACAGAGGTGAGTTTGAGTGCGGTAATGAAACAGGCGAAGTGGAGGGCGAGTGCGACGGCGGCGATCACCAGGCGCCGGTAGTCCTGTGCCTTGAGGTTCGCGAACTCTCCGCGCCTGCCGACCACCGATGGAGCCCCCATCAGCACGGCACCGAAGGCGTTGCGCCAGAAGGCAATAACGAGCGCAGGAGCAGCGGTAGCCGCCATGATCGGGCCGGAGGCGGCAACTCCGAGAACGCCGATGACACAGAGGAAAATGGTCACGAGGTAAACCTATTCGACGGTTGGGGAACTCCTGACCGAAAGCGAGAAGGGCCCCAGCCTTCCGGCTGGGACCCTTCTCTTTCGGTGGAGGCACGGGGACTCGAACCCCGAACCCCCTGCTTGCAAAGCAGGTGCGCTACCAATTGCGCCATGCCCCCGAAACTACATGTCAATTGTACTCGATCGACAGAGTGGATCAGGACGGTGGAGATTTATTCGACCGGATCGGTCGCCTTGCTCCACACTTCCTTGTCCTTCTCGGACTCCTGCCACCGTTTGTAGGCGAAGACCCCCGCGACAGCGGCTGCTGCTAACAGCAACTTTTTCACAGTGTTCCTCCTATGCAGTTTCCTGCCGGTTTCAGGATCCGTGGGCGTACCAGGACTTGAACCTGGGACCTCTTCGTTATCAGCGAAGCGCTCTAACCGCCTGAGCTATACGCCCCGATACCTCATCGGGCCGAGATACGACTTTACAGCAGCCCCTCAGCAATCAACAAATTCGAAGCCGATGAGGAAATGTCCTCTAGTCGTCCGTAAGTGTTACCCCAATTCCGCCCACAAGTGTGGACGAAATGTTGTACAGCACCGCGGACAACATGGCCAGCGCGGTCAACAGCACAACGTTGACGACAGCGATGATTGTGGCAAAAGACACCACCTGGCCGAGCGAGGCAAACTGCCGCAAATCGAAGCCGGCACCCTCCGAGCCTGCAATCTCACCGAGCAGCTGGTTCACGCGGTCAAAGATGCCGGTGAGGTCCAGAACAGTCCAGATGACGATCGCCGCTACAACTGTCACAATGCCCAGTGCAACGGAGAGCAGGAAGGACATCTTCAGCACCGACCACGGGTCCACCTTGCTGACGAGCAGGCGCGCCTTGCGTGCCTTCGCCTTCGGAGCCGGCTTCACCAGCCCCGGACGGCTTCCCGGCCGAGCCGATGACGACGACGCCGGCCGTTGCGTCGGCCGTGCAGGTGCGTTTACCCGAGGTCCGCTGCCGGACGACCGCACGGAATTACCCGCTGTCGCGCGCGGATTTGAGTTTGTCGAACTCACTCGGTACCTCCATTATTGGTTGACTCAGCCTCCGGCTCAGCCGTTTCTGCTGAAGTCAACGGTACTTCATCGACCGCGTCCGGCGCAGATTCTGCTTCCACCACGGCCGTTTCAACAGCGGCGTCAGTTCCGGTCAGGCCGCGCTCGGTGTTACGTGCAACCGCGATGATGCGGTCGGCTTTGTCGGGCTTGGCGAAGATCACGCCCATGGTGTCGCGGCCCTTTGCCGGCACACCGGCCACAGCCGAACGGACAACCTTTCCGCCGCCCATGACAACCAGGACCTCATCCTCGTCCTGCACAATGAGCGCACCAACCAGGTCTCCACGCTCTTCAGCCAGTTTGGCCACCTTGATACCCAGGCCTCCGCGGCCCTGTACCCGGTACTCATCGACCTTTGTGCGCTTTGCGAAGCCGCCTTCCGTGACTATGAATACGTAGGAGTCGTCACTGACCACGTTTGCCGCGAGCAGTTCGTCATCCGCACGGAACTTCATGCCGGTGACCCCCGAGGTCGCACGGCCCATCGGACGTAGCGCCTCATCGGTGGCACTGAAGCGCAGGGACTGTCCCTTACGCGAGACGAGCATCATGTCATCACTCTCAGAAACCAGCTGCGCTGAAACCAGTTCATCGCCGTCGCGGAGGTTGATGGCGATGACGCCGGCCGTGCGGTTGGTGTCGTAATCCTCCAGGCGCGTCTTCTTCACGAGACCGCGCTTCGTGGCGAGCACGAGGTACGGCGATTGCTGGTAGTCGCGCAGATCAAGTACCTGCGCGATTGACTCGTCAGGCTGGAATGCCAGCAGGTTTGCCACGTGCTGGCCCTTGGCATCGCGTGCCGCTTCGACCAGCTCATAGGCCTTTGCACGGTAGACCCTGCCGAGGTTCGTGAAGAACAGTAGCCAGTGGTGTGTGGTGGTGACGAAGAAATGCTCGACGACGTCGTCCCCACGCAACTGTGCCCCGCGGATGCCCTTGCCGCCGCGCGCCTGCTGACGGTAGTTATCGCTCCGGGTGCGCTTCACGTAGCCGCCCCGGGTGATGGTCACCACCATTTCCTCTTCGGGAATGAGGTCTTCCATGCTCATGTCGCCGTCGTAGCCCATGAGAATCTCGGTACGCCGGTCATCGCCGTGCTTGTCGACGATCTCCTGGAGTTCAGTCGAGACGATTTCCCGCTGCTGTTCCTCCGAGGCAAGGATCCGCTTGTACTCGGCGATTTCGGTCTCGAGCTTTGCGTGCTGGTCCTGGATCTTCTGCCGTTCGAGGGCAGCCAGGCGCCGCAACTGCATATCGAGGATCGCCTGCGCTTGGATCTCGTCAATCTCAAGCAGGCCCATCAGGCCGTTGCGGGCATCTTCAACGGTGGAGGACCGCCGAATCAGGGCAATAACCTCATCCAGCGCATCCAGTGCCTTGAGTAAACCACGCAGGATATGGGCTGCTTCTTCGGCCTTGCGAAGGCGGTACTGGGTTCGCCGGACAATGACTTCGAGCTGGTGAGTTACCCAGTGGCGGATGAACGCATCGAGGCTGAGGGTCCGCGGTACATCGTCAACGATGGCCAGCATATTGGCGCTGAAGTTATCCTGGAGCTGCGTGTGCTTATAGAGGTTGTTGAGCACCACCTTCGCCACGGCGTCGCGCTTTAGAACGATCACCAGGCGCTGTCCGGTGCGGCCTGAGGTCTCGTCGCGGAGATCGGCTATGCCGGAGACCTTGCCGTCTTTCACCAGGTCCGCGATCTTGATAGCGAGGTTGTCCGGGTTTGCCTGGTACGGCAGCTCGGTAACCACCAGGCAGGTACGGCCCTGGATTTCCTCGACATTGACGACGGCGCGCATGGTGACCGAGCCGCGGCCGGTCCGATACGCATCTTCGATGCCCTTGTGGCCGAGGATCTGTGCGCCGGTCGGGAAGTCGGGGCCCTTGATGCGCTGGATCAACGCCTCAAGCAGTTCTTCCTTGCTGGCCTGCGGGTTCTGGAGGTACCACTGCACACCGTCGGCAACCTCACGAAGGTTATGCGGAGGGATGTTGGTTGCCATACCCACGGCAATGCCGGAGGAACCGTTGACCAACAGGTTCGGGAACCGGGACGGCAGGATCGTGGGTTCCTGGTTCTTGCCGTCGTAGTTGTCCTGGAAATCGACGGTTTCTTCGTCGATGTCCCGGACCATTTCCATGGCGAGCGGCGCCATCTTGGTCTCGGTATAGCGGGGTGCCGCTGCGCCGTCGTTACCGGGCGAGCCAAAGTTACCCTGGCCAAGAGCCAGCGGGTACCGCATGGTCCAGTCCTGGATCAAGCGAACCAGCGCATCGTAGATCGCGCTGTCACCGTGCGGGTGGTACTGGCCCATGACTTCGCCGACCACGCGCGCACACTTGTTGAAGGAGCGGTCCGGACGGTAGCCGCCGTCGAACATCGCATACAGAACGCGGCGGTGCACCGGTTTCAGCCCGTCACGGACATCCGGCAGCGCCCGACCAACAATGACGGCCATGGCGTAGTCCAGATAGGAGCGCTGCATCTCGGTCTGCAGGTCCACCTGCTCAACACGGTCAGTCAACAAAGCACCCTCAACGGGCGTCTCATCGCCGGGAGTTTCAGGTGTTTCTTCGTCACTCATCTAGTTCATTCCGTTCGTGAATGCTTAGGTCAGGAGCCCGGACGCGAGAGGCCGCGTACAAGCCGGTGGGGGTGAGCCGGTCAGATGTCGAGGAAACGTACGTCCTTGGCGTTCTGCTGGATGAAGTTGCGGCGGGATTCCACGTCTTCGCCCATGAGCACCGAGAAAATCTGGTCTGCAGCCGCGGCGTCGTCCATGGTGACCTGAAGGAGCGTACGGTGATCCGGGTCCATGGTGGTTTCCCACAACTCGGTGTAATCCATCTCGCCAAGACCCTTGTACCGCTGGATCCCGTTGTCCTTGGGGAGCCGCTGGTTGTTTGCGAGGCCGATCTTGATGGTTTCGTCCCGCTCACGGTCGCTGTACACGTAGGAGTGGGCGGCATTGGACCACTTGATGCGGTACAGCGGCGGCTGGGCCAGGTAAACGTAGCCGTGTTCGATCAGGGGACGCATATACCGGAACAGCAGGGTCAGCAGAAGAGTGGTGATGTGCTGGCCGTCGACGTCAGCATCGGCCATCAGCACGATCTTGTGATAGCGGGCCTTCTCGACGTCGAAGTCCTCTCCGATTCCCGCACCGAAGGCGGTAATCATGGCCTGTACTTCACTGTTGCTCAGCGCTCGGTCGAGCCGGGCCCGCTCCACGTTCAGGATCTTCCCGCGCAGTGGCAGGATTGCCTGCGTTTCCGGGTTCCGGCCGCGGACGGCGGAACCACCTGCAGAGTCACCCTCCACAATGTAGATCTCGGACTTCGACGGATCCTTGGACTGGCAGTCCTTCAGCTTTCCGGGCATTCCGCCGGATTCGAGGAGCCCTTTGCGGCGGGTCGACTCGCGTGCCTTGCGGGCGGCAAGACGGGCCTGCGCGGCCTGGATCGACTTCCGGATTACATCGCGTGCCGGCCCGGGATTGCGTTCCAGCCAGTCCCCAAGCTGATCCGTAACAACACGCTGGACAAACCCCTTTGCCTCGGAGTTTCCCAGCTTGGTTTTGGTCTGTCCTTCGAACTGCGGCTCGGACAGCTTCACGGAGATGACGGCGGTGAGTCCCTCCCGGATGTCATCACCGGTCAGGTTGTCATCCTTCTCCTTGATGATGTTCTTCTCGCGGGCATAGCGGTTGATGAGGGACGTCATCGCCGCGCGGAAACCTTCTTCGTGGGTTCCGCCCTCGTGGGTATTGATGGTGTTGGCGTAGGTATGCACGCTTTCCGAGTAAGCGGTGGTCCACTGCATGGCCATTTCGACGGCAATCGACTTGTCCGCATCCTCGGTCTCGAACGCTATGACGTCATCGTGGATGACATCCACCCGCTTCGACGAATTCAGGTGTTTGACGTAGTCAAGAAGACCGTTCTCATACAGGTACTCGATGTGCCGGTGTTTATTCTCCTCGGACTTCTCCGCCTCTGCATGCGCGGTGTCCGTGATCTCCTCGGTTTCCACCTCGGGAACCCGTTCATCCACAAGGCTGATCCGGAGGCCCTTGTTCAGGAACGCCATCTGCTGGAAGCGCGCGCGGAGGGTCTCGAAATCGAACTCGACCGACTCGAAGATGGTGGAGTCCGGGTAGAAGGTCTGGGTGGTCCCGGTAGTCTCGGTTTCTTCACCCTTCTGGAGTTGGCCGACCGGCTTTCCGCCATCCTCGAAGGACTGGCGCCAGACATGGCCCTGACGCCGGATTTCCGTGTCAACGCGGGCTGAGAGGGCGTTCACCACCGAGATACCGACGCCGTGTAGGCCACCGGAAACCGCGTATCCGCCGCCGCCGAACTTGCCGCCGGCGTGAAGGATGGTCATGACCACTTCCACGGTGGGCTTACCCTCCGTGGGATGCATGTCCACGGGAATACCGCGCCCGTTGTCGATAACCCGGACTCCGCCATCCTCGAGCAGCGTCACCCGGATGTGGTCGCAGTACCCTGCAAGTGCCTCATCCACAGAGTTATCCACAACCTCGTACACGAGGTGGTGAAGGCCGCGCGGACCGGTTGATCCGATGTACATACCGGGCCGCTTACGAACCGCCTCCAGACCTTCAAGGACGGTGATGTCACTCGCGCCGTAACCTCTGGGTGTGCCGGTGCCGTCTTCCGGCGTTCCGGCAGATTCCGCTACGTTGTCGTTAGCCACGGGCGCTGCGACTCCTCATTGTCTGGTCTCAGAATGAAGGCATCCCGAAAAGGAATGCCTGCGGCTTCCATTCTACCGTGCGGAAGCCGGGAGGACGGCCTGAACAGGCCCCTAACGCCGAATAAAGCGCCATTTAAGCTCTCAGCAGGGGGTCGCGTGGGGGCGTATACGTCCGCTGGGGTCCGGTTGGCGCTGTACGGCGCTCACCGGAGCGCGGCACGCGGACGTCGACCGCTATCCGTAGGTGTCCCTCGGACCACGTCCGCGAACCGTTCTGCCACCCTTGCGCCAGGACGGCGCCGACGGCCCCACAATTGTCATCGCGGTAACGACGCCTGCCCCGAGTTCGTGGTCGAACCGGCGGATCAGCTCGGAGCTGATCAAGCGAAGCTGCGTAGCCCACGCCGTGGAATCACACCGCACCAGGACCGTAGTTTCATGGAAGCTCTCGGGAACACAGTGCGCGGCGATATCCGTACCCACAAGCTCCGCCCAACGCGCCATTACAGATCCCACGGCGACCGGCGAATTCCATCCGCGCTCACTCAACAGCCTGCCGAACACAGTTCCAAGCCCCTGTGGGTCCCGCCCCGCATAGGACTCCCCAGGTAACTCCCGGCGGGAAGCCTGACCGGAACGACGACGGCGCGCAGCCGGCACCCGGGCGTCGCCGCGTGCCAGCGAGGCATCCCTCAGGCGGTTCAACAGCAACCGCGGCGCGTCCTCGGGGGCAGCGTCCCTGCCGGGTGCGCCTTGTTGGGGGGCGCCGTCGTCGTTCTGGTTCTCCTCAGGACGGTGCTTCACTGAAGCCTCCGGGAACGACGACGAGCTGGCGGCCTTCCAGCGCCGGAGGCACATCCTCGCCAACCGCCGCCGTGACGAGCACCTGCTCGGCGCCGGCGACGATGGATGCGAGCCGGCTCCGCCGGTCAGCATCCAGCTCGGCAAAAACGTCATCGAGGATCAGCACCGGGGTGGAGCCGGGTGTCGGATCGTCCTCCGAAAGTAGGTAATAGGAGCCAAGGCGCAATGCCAGAGCCATGGACCACGTTTCTCCATGCGATGCGTAGCCCTTCACCAGGGCGCGGCCGAGCATCAGTTCGACCTCGTCCCGATGTGGCCCGATCAGCGAAATTCCGCGTTCCGTTTCACGACGTCGGTTCTCGCTGATCGCCGTGAGGAACCTTTCCGTCAGTTCCGGGATGCTGAGTCCGGTGAAGTCTTCCGCGGGAAGGGTGGGCGCGCCGTCGTCCTCTGCCGCGGGGCCGGCGAGGGATGAACGGTACGCGGCCTGAGCGTTCTTCGACCCATCGGTGAGCTCGGCATATGCCTTCTGAATATGGGGCAGCAGGCGGGTGAGGACGCCGAGACGGGCGTGCAGGAGTTGCGACCCGACGGTAGCGAGGTGCTGATCCCACACTTCGAGCGTTGCCTCGTGCGCAGCGGTCAACCGGCCGCCGCGCAGAGATTTCAGCAGGGCATTGCGCTGTTTCAGGACACGCTCGTAGTCAGCACGGATGCCGGCGTGATGCGGAACCAGCTGCACCATCAACTCATCCAGGAATCGGCGCCGATTGGACGGATCCCCCTTGACCAGGGCCAGATCTTCGGGCGCGAACAGCACCGTACGAAGAATCCCGGCGGCATCTCTCGCCCGCACTGGATTGGCGCGGTTGATGCGTGCGCGGTTGGCGCGCTCACCATTAATTTCGAGTTCGACGCTGGTGGCCTGTGTACCCCGCACGAGACGTCCGCGGACCAGGGCCCGATCAGCATCGAAGGCGATCAGCGGCTTGTCCGAACTGACCCGGTGGGAAGACAGAGACGCCAGGTAGCCGATCGCCTCAACAATGTTGGTCTTACCCACGCCGTTGGGGCCCATGAAGACCGTGACACCCGGTTCCAGGGGCACGTCCAGTTGGGAGTAGCTACGAAAATCGGTCAGTGAAAGATGCTGAACGTACACCGGAACTCGATCAGGAACTGCGCGGCGGACGCACCGCGTGTCCACCGAACTGGTTACGCAGCGCGGCAACCATCTTCAGGGAGGGAGCCTCATCCTGCCGCGAACTGAAGCGGGCAAACAGCGCGGCGGTGATAGCCGGCGCAGCGACCTCATTGGCAATGGCCTGCTCAACAGTCCAGCGCCCCTCGCCGGAATCCTCCACATATGCACCGACGTTGCTTAGCTTCGGATCCTCCTCTAGGGCTTTCACCAGCAGGTCCAGCAGCCACGAACGCACAACGGTGCCCTTCTGCCAGGCACGGAAAGTACCTGGAACATCCTTGATGATGTCCTTCGCTTCGAGGAGTTCATACCCCTCCGCATAGGCCTGCATGAGGCCGTATTCGATGCCGTTGTGGATCATTTTGGCATAGTGCCCCGCACCCGATTCACCGACGTGAACGAAACTTTCCTCGCGGTTGCCCTCCGGCCGAAGCGCATCAAAAACCGGCATGACACGTTCGACGGCTTCCTCCGGGCCTCCCACCATGAGTCCGTATCCGTTTTCGAGGCCCCAGACGCCGCCGGACACACCACAATCGAGGAAGGAGATACCCTTCGACGCCAGGATTTCACTGTGTTCCCGATCGGTACTGAACTTGGTATTGCCGCCGTCGATCACCAGATCATCGGCGGAAAGCTTGTTGCCGAGCTCCTCGATGACATGCGCAGTAACCGGACCGGCGGGGACCATTACCCAGACAACCCTCGGTGCCGGAACCTGTGCAATCAGTTCTTCCAGGGTGGCGACGTCGGAAACTTCCGGATTACGGTCGAATCCAGTTACCTCGATGCCGCGGGAACGCAACCGTTCCCGCATGTTGTATCCCATTTTTCCGAGTCCGACTAGGCCGATGTGCATACTGTCCTCCAGGTTTCGGTGGGATGGGTTTGGCTGCTATTGGTTGGGCAGCCTCACCGGCATGAGCAGGTACCGGTAATCCTCGCGGTCCTCACCGGTAGCTTCCTCCTGTGCCGAGATGACGGCCGGTTTGGGAGGCGTGGTGAAGGAGAAACGAACAAAACGGCTGCTGAAGGCACTCAATCCCTCGCTGAGGTAGTGGGGGTTGAACGCGACTGTGATGTCCTCACCTTCGAGACTGGCTTCGATCGCTTCCGAGGCCTGCGCATCTTCACCCGTTCCTGCGTCGAGCACCACTTGTCCGGCACTGAAGGCAAGCCGCACGGGTGTATTGCGCTCGGCGACGAGGGAAACACGGCGAACTGCCTCCACCAGCAGGCTGGTCTCCACAGTGGCGTGAATCGGTGTGTTCTCAGGGAAGAGCGAGCGGATCTTCGGGTAGTCCCCGTCAACCAGCAGCGACGTGGTGCGCCGGCCGCCGCTTTCAAAGCCGATGAGTTCACTGTTTTCGGACAGTGCAATCTGCAGGTCTCCCGAGCCACCGAGTGTCTTGGCAACTTCGCTGAGCGTTTTTGCCTTGACAAGGGCGCTCGTGGAGATCCCGGGGTTTGTCGGCTTCCAAGAGAGTTCGCGCAGCGCCAGCCGGTAACGGTCCGTAGCCAGGAAAGTGATGAGATCCTCTTCGATCTCCATGCGGACGCCGGTGAGGATGGGAAGGGTGTCATCCCGGCTCGCAGCAATGATTACCTGTGAGACAGCTTCCGCAAAGGCATCTCCGTCGACTACACCGCTGACATCGGGGAGGCTCGGCAGTTCAGGATATTCAGCCTCGGGCATTGTGGCGAGGTTGAACCGGCTGTTGCGGCAGGTGAGTGTGACTTTTGATCCGTCTGTTTCGACCTCGACCGGCGCCGAGGGCAGGCTTCGACAGATATCGGCCAGCAGCCGCCCGGATACGAGTATGGTGCCTTCTTCGGCAACGTCAGCAGGGATTTCCAGACGTGCCGAAATCTCATAGTCAAAGCTGGCGAGGCTAAGCGAGCCGGTGCCCGCCTTGATCAGGAGACCGGATAGCACCGGCACAGGAGGACGAGGTGACAGTGAACGCGCAGTCCAGGTCACGGCTTCGGCCAGGACATCGCGCTCGACTCGGAATTTCACTGAAGGGTGCCGCCTTTCGCGAGGTACATGGGGAAGCTACTCATCCTCGACTTCCAGTCGGTGCAAGGAGGCGTGAGCAAATGACAACTCTACTGAGTGAAAGCTTAGCGTGCTGCCATCCCGGTGGTAGATCCCGGATGGGTGGTCCGGGCGAGGGGGGAATGTTATTTGGAAGGGATCCATGGATTAAGGATCAGTAGTGTTAATAACTCCTGTGGATTCTGTGGATAACCGGTCGCTCAGGCTCATTCCGGCGGGTCTGCCCTGTTGACAGAATGTGCATGCGCTCTGTCTTCGGCTGTCATGGGCTGTGTATGAAATTGTCGGGATTCAGCAGATCCACAGCCACTACGGTGGTTGTCCTCATTAACGTCCACGGGGTATGGCCCTTTATCCACAGTTCTTTCCACAGCTGTTAATTTCATGGCTGTGGTTCGTAGACTTATCGGCCGTGTTGGGACTGTCAGTCCTTACGGTGGTGCTTGATCCGGTTGGTCAGCTCAGTGACCTGGTTGTAGATGGCCCGTCGCTCCGCCATCAACTCACGAATCTTCCGATCGGCGTGGATCACGGTGGTGTGGTCGCGTCCGCCGAGTTCCTGCCCAATCTTCGGGAGTGACATGTCGGTCAGTTCGCGGCAGAGGTACATCGCAATTTGCCGTGCGGTCACCAGGGTGCGGGTGCGCGACTTGCTGCAGAGATCGTCGAGGGTGATGTTGAAGTACTCGGCGGTCTGCGCCATGATCAGCGATGACGTGATCTCTTGGGCGCCGTCGTCGGTAATGAGGTCCTTCAGGACAATTTCGGCGAGGTTCTCGTCTACCGCCTGCCGGTTGAGACTCGCGAAAGCGGTGACCCGAATCAGAGCTCCTTCAAGCTCGCGAATGTTCGTGGAGATCTTTGAAGCGATGTACTCAAGGACTTCGTCGGGTGCGCTGAGGCCTTCACTGATCGCTTTCTTCCGGAGGATGGCGATACGCGTTTCGAGCTCGGGCGGCTGAATATCGGTCAGCAGGCCCCACTCAAACCTGGAGCGCATCCGCTCTTCGAACCCGGAAAGTTGCTTTGGAGGAAGGTCCGACGTGATGACCACTTGCTTGTTGTGGTTGTGTAACGCGTTGAACGTGTGGAAGAACTCTTCCTGGGTACGGTCCTTGCCCGAGAGGAACTGGATGTCGTCTATCAGCAGTATGTCGACGTTGCGGTAGGTCTGCTTGAAACTGGTTCCTTCATCATCACGAATGGAGTTGATGAAGTCGTTGGTGAATTCTTCCGAATTCACATAGCGCACCCGAATGCCGGTGTAGAGGTGCCTGGCATAGTGTCCGATGGCGTGCAGGAGGTGCGTCTTGCCCAGCCCGGAATCTCCGTAGATGAAGAGCGGGTTGTATGCCTTGGCCGGGGCTTCGGCAACGGCGACGGCGGCCGCATGGGCGAAGCGGTTGGAGGAACCGATGACGAAGGTGTCGAAAATATACTTGGGGTTCAGTCTTCCGAACTCATGTGAGTTGCTGGGAGGAGTGGGCGACGGCGGCTGTTCGCGCTGGGCGGTCTCCTCCAAATTCTCCTCGGTCTCCTCTTCGATGACGGGCGTGAGGTCGGAGTCGATGACGAAGGCGCACTGGATCTCTTCACGGAAGACATCGCGTAACGCGTCATTCAGTGGGCTTTTGAGCTGACTCTGCAGAACTTCGCGCGTGAGCTCATTGGGCACAGCTACCAGCAGCGTTGTACCGATGAGTCCCTGGGCTTGGGCAAGTACCACGAATCCCCTTTGACGCGGGGAAATCCTCTCGTCTTGTTCGAGCGTACGGATGACCTTGCGCCAGGAACTGCCTACATCGTTGATCTCGTCGGTACTCACTCGCGTCCTCAATGGAAGTTCGAAACGGCTTGCGTTGTGCCCCGGGTGTTGATGAATCCACAGAGTTATACACAGCTCGTGGATAAATGCACCACCCGGCAACACTAGACGATGAAAAGTGCTGAAGATAGCCGGGAACGCGCTTGTGGATAAGAGGTCCGCACGAGGTAAGAACCAGCACACCCCAACACGTATTCTGCGTGGTTGTCCACAGGAATTCGGGGTGTGCAACATAAGAGCCGTGAAGAGCACGGTTGGCCGGTTTGACCGGCCAACCGCCGGTGCCCTAACGTTAGGTAGTCCAATATGTCTGCATTTCGCATGCCTCCGCGCTGCCAGCTCCTGGCTGACCAGCCCACGGAAGGTACGCAGAGTGGATGTACAACTTCATCGCGCCAATCCGTTCTTCCCCCTTGTTGCAACGGCAGCGCATGCCAAGAACGTTCTGGAGTATCACAGTGAGCAAGCGGACCTTTCAGCCGAATAACCGCCGTCGTGCCAAGAAGCACGGCTTCCGCCTTCGCATGCGCACCCGCGCCGGCCGCGCCATTCTGTCTGCGCGCCGTGGCAAAGGCCGTACCGAGCTTTCGGCTTAGCAGCGCTTAACCCGTCCGCCGGCGTCGCGTTCGCTGACGACGCCCTGACCGTCCGGAGCGCCCCAGGTGTTGTCTACCGCCCACCGAGTTCGGACGGCCACCGATTTTTCGCACACCGTTCGTTCCGGTGCCCGTTCAGGGTGCCGGAACTTGGTGTTATATACGGTGGGAACCGATGACGAATCGCCATCCCGATTCGGCTTCATTGTTTCGAAGAGTGTGGGGAACGCGGTTGCCCGCAACCTCGTTAAGAGGAGACTGAGAGAAGCGGCTGCCGTAGCGCTTCGTCGGAGGCCAATGGGGTTAGATGTCGTTGTCCGGGCCTTACCGTCGTCGGCGGCTGCAGGCTGGGCGGAAATTAGTTCAGATTTCGAGCGATGCCTGACTGCAAGCCTCAGGCGGTCAACCAGGATCGGCAGAAAAGGAGACGGCAAATGACAACGGTTCATTCGCCGTCCAACCCGGCATGGGTTTTCCAGCTACCGCGAGCTGTGCTGATCGGGCTTTTGACCACCTACCGTCGTCTTGTTTCGCCGCTGTATGGCTCGGTCTGCCGCTTTTTCCCTTCCTGCTCGGCATACGCGCTTGAAGCAGTCACCGTTCATGGCGCGCTGAAGGGTTCCTGGTTCGCGACCCGACGATTGTGCCGCTGCCACCCATGGAACGACGGCGGCGTTGACCACGTACCGTCCGGAGGACGTACCTTCGCGACGGGCCACGAGCCGCGAATTCTAGTGCTGAATCACCCCGTGATACCGGCAGATGAGGAAAGCCGCCCAGCGGCCTGAGGAGCAACAGATTATGGATTTCTTCGAGACGATTCTCCTGCCGTTCCGGTGGTTGGTGTCCTGGGTCATGCAGGCCTTTCACGAGGGATTCACCTTCATCGGCATGGACGCGGCCTCCGGATGGACCTGGACGTTGTCTATTGTCGGCCTCGTGGTGGTCATCCGCGCCGCGCTGATTCCGGTCTTCGTCAAGCAGATCAAGGCACAGCGTGGCATGCAGGCGCTGCAGCCTGATCTACGCAAGCTGCAGCAGAAGTACAAGGGGAAGACGGATCAGCTCTCGCGTCAGGCGATGACGCAGGAGCAGATGGCGCTGTACAAGAAACATGGCACCAATCCTTTCGCGGCCTGTCTGCCGATCCTCATCCAGATGCCGTTCTTCTTCGCGCTGTTCACGGTGCTGAACGGTGTCTCGTCAGCTAGTAGAGATGGTGAGGGCATTGGTGCCCTCACCGTTGAGGACGTTCAACAATTCGATGCCGCCGAGATCTTCGGTGCTCCCCTCTCTTCGTCCCTGCTTCACGGCTGGGGTACTCCAGGCCACGGTTCTGTGGCAGTTCTTTCAATCATCATGATTCTCGCGATGACGGCTTCGCAGTTCATCACGCAGAAGCAGATCATGGCCAAGAACATGTCTGAAGAAGCCATGCAGAGCCCGTTCATGCGGCAGCAGAAGATCATGCTTTACATCCTTCCCCTGGTGTTCGGTATCGGCGGTATCAACTTCCCGATCGGCGTACTCATCTACTGGACCACCACCAACCTGTGGACCATGGTGCAGCAGTTCTACGTCATCCGGCGCATGCCTACCCCGGGATCCCCCGCGGCAAAGGCACTGGCCGAGCGCCGTGCGAAGAAGGGACTGCCAATGGTTCCCCTGCTTGGTGAGAAGAAGACCGAGCCGGCCGTTGAGGCAGTGGTAGAGCCCAGAGCCCAACGAGTACAGCCTCAGCGCAAGAACAGGAAACGCAAATGAGCACTGACAACATGCAGGATGAAACCATAGATTCCGCGAATGAAGAGGCCGAAGAAGAGAGTCCGGCGCAGTCCGTCGAGGATGAGGGGGACGTCGCCGCTGACTATCTCGAGGAGCTTCTCGACATCGCTGATATCGACGGCGACATCGACATCGAGGTCAGGAATGGTCGCACCTACATTTCAATCGTGTCCGAGGGTAGCAACACCCGAGGGCTTCAGTCCCTGGTAGGCCGGGACGGCGAGGTACTGGAAGCACTGCAGGAACTTGCCCGTCTATCGGTCCTGACCTCGACTGAAAACCGTTCGAGGCTCGTATTGGACGTAGACGGCTTTCGTGAGACCAGAAACAAGGAGCTCCACGAAATCGCTGAACGCGCAGTGCGTAAGGTGAAGGAGAGTGGCGATGATGTCGCTCTTGATCCGATGTCCGCCTACGAGCGAAAGATCGTTCACGACGTTGTCGCTGACCTTGGAATGGTCAGCGAGTCGGAGGGCGAGGGCTCCAGCCGCCACATCGTAGTCTCGGCCGGCTCCTAGGACCTTTAGCCCGTTCATTCTCGAAGGTGGGATGCTCAATGGCAGTTGCCATTGGAACCAAAGAGCTCGAAGCGGCCCAGCGCATTTTCAGCGATCGTCTACCGCTAGCTGAACGATTCGTCGAGCACCTGGCAACCTCCGGAATTGAACGCGGTTTGCTTGGCCCGCGTGAAGTTCCCAGACTGTGGGATCGCCACGTCCTGAATTGCGCTGTCGTTGCGGAGTTTCTTAGGGAGAGTGCCCGTGTGGCCGACGTCGGCAGCGGTGCTGGATTGCCTGGTCTCGCCCTCGCCATAGCGCGCCCGGATGCACAATTGGTGCTCATTGAGCCTCTCGAACGCAGGGTGAACTGGCTTCGTGAGGTAACGGAAGATCTCGGACTGGACAACGTCGAGGTGTTCCGCGGCCGCGCCGAACAGGCGGTAGGCAAGGTCAATGTGGACGTAGTGACGGCTCGGGCAGTTTCGGCGCTGTCCGGACTGGCTGCAATGACTATGCCGCTCCTTGGTGGCGCCGGCGAAGTTCTCGCGATCAAGGGCCGTAGCGCCGCAGAGGAGGTTGCGAAGGCTTCCAAGATCATCAAACGCCTTGGTGGTGTAGAAACCACTGTTGAAGTTGCGGGAAGTGCTTTTCTTGACGAGCCCACCACTGTGGTCCGGATCGTAGTTGGCGGCTGATCCGCCGCTGCGAGCGGAACTTGTGAACACAGCGGATTGTCACCGCAGTGATAAGTCCGAGACCGGCTAACCTAGAGTGAACCCGCCTGGTACCTGGAAGTGAGCGAGACGCTTGTGACAACGAAAGATTCAGCCACTCGGCGCGAGCCCGCTCCGTCGGTGATGAGTTCATCGTTCGCGATCAGCATCGCCGATATTCAACCGGAAGTGTTTTCAGATCCAATTAACACCGGCATCGTTTCACGTGAAACGAGATCTGGCAGCGGACAGAGTGACCCCGCGCCAGCGTCCGAATCGAACAGCCACGGAGGCTCAAGGAACGTCATGGACGTCATGGACGACAGCACGCCCTTAGCCCGAGAGCTCGCCAGCGAAACCCGTCGGCGGGAGAAGCTTCTTGGCCGTGAACTCCCCAGACCTTCTGAGACCCGTATCCTGACGGTGAGTAATCAGAAGGGTGGCGTGGGGAAGACGACGACGACAGTCAACCTGGCCGCTGCATTGGCTTCCGCCGGTCTGAACGTGCTTGTCATAGACATCGATCCTCAGGGTAATGCGTCAACCGCATTGGGTATCGAGCATCACGCTGATGTGAACAGCATCTATGACGTGCTCATCGATGATCTCCCATTGGCAAGTGTGGTTGCCCAGTGCCCGGATATCCCAAAGTTGATCTGTGCGCCCGCGACGATTCATCTCGCGGGTGCGGAGATCGAACTCGTCTCACTGGTTGCACGTGAGCAGCGGCTGCGGCGTGCGATTGATCTTTATGCCAAGGAACGAGCGGACAACGGTGAAGCCAGGCTGGATTACATCTTTATTGATTGTCCGCCCAGCCTTGGCCTGCTTACGGTAAATGCGTTCGTCGCTGCCCGCGAAGTTCTCATCCCCATCCAGTGTGAGTACTACGCGTTGGAAGGCTTGAGCCAGCTCCTGAAGAACATCGAGATGATTCAGAAACACCTCAATGCTGATCTGGTTGTCTCCACGATTCTCCTGACCATGTATGACGGACGTACCAACCTCGCCGCACAGGTTGCAGCCGAAGTGAGGGAACACTTTCCGCAGCAGGTACTACGGGCGGTAGTTCCCCGCTCCGTGCGAATTTCGGAAGCTCCCAGCTACCAACAAACGGTGTTGACTTATGACCCGTCGTCAAGCGGAGCGCTTTCGTACCTGGAGGCGGCCGCAGAAATCGCCGAGCGCGCGTAGCCATTCCACAGTTCTGTGCGCTGCTCGCAGTAGACTGTACGCATTATCAATTCGTGCAGTTTGTCTGCTCTCATTGGAGAGGAATATTTGAATGCCTGAGAAGCGTAGAGGCTTAGGTCGTGGGCTCGGGGCGCTCATTCCAAGTAGTGCAGAGCAGGAAGGTAGCTTGGGCGAACCAACGTCCTCGCGCACCGGCCGCCCAGTGGACCTGTTCTTCCCGTCGGGCGCGAACGGCAACCAGAATGGTGCTGCACCGGAGCCTGCCATCGCGAAGTCCACGAATGGATCGCGAAGTAAGTCCTCAATCAACAAGGATGCTTTGACGGCACCGTCGGAGCGCGCGAGCAGCCGGTCACAGTCATCCGGGCGGAAGGGAGCGCCTTCCCGTGATGCCGCCAGCAGCAAGAGTGCCAAGGGGAAGGGCGTCGGCAACGCCGCGTCAGCACGCAAGGCGAATGGGTCTTCACCTGAGGAAGCGGATACAACCCGCGTGGCGACGCCAGATGCACGCGAAAGCACAAGCGACGTTTCACGTGAAACACTGCAAAAGGTCCCCGGAGCTCGGTTTGCAGAACTGCCTGTAGAGGCGATCCATCCTAACCGGAAGCAGCCCCGTACCGTCTTCGATGAGGACGAGATGGCGGAGCTTGTACATTCTGTGCGGGAGATCGGAGTCCTACAGCCGATTGTTGTCCGCGCATCTTCCGAGGGTGCAGAACAGCAGTATGAACTCGTCATGGGCGAGCGTCGGTGGCGCGCTACGAAGGAAGCCGGACTCGCAACGGTTCCCGCAATCATTCGGGACACCACCGATGATGATCTTTTACGAGACGCGCTATTGGAGAATTTGCACCGCAGCCAACTGAATCCGCTTGAGGAAGCTGCCGCGTATCAACAACTCCTCGACGATTTCGGTTGCTCTCAGGAAGAACTGGCGAGCCGGATCGGCCGATCGCGGCCGCAGATCTCAAACACTCTGCGGCTGATGAAGCTTCCACCGCTTGTGCAGAGACGCCTGGCCGCGGGTGTTCTCAGCGCCGGCCACGCTCGAGCGCTACTCGGTCTGGCTGACCAGGCTGAGATGGAGAAGCTTGCGCAGCGCATTGTGGCCGAAGGTCTCTCGGTCCGGTCGACCGAGGAGATCGTTGCGATGAGTGACGGTCTTCGTCGTCCCAGTAAGCCCTCCACTCCTCGTGCAGGCGCGAGACACGAGCGCCTCGACTACCTGGCGACATCGCTCTCAGACCGTCTTGACACCAGCGTCAAGATCACTCTCGGTGCCAAGAAGGGACGGGTTAGCATCGAGTTCGCAAGCGTTGATGACTTGAATCGCATCATGGGGGTTCTGAATCCGGCGCAGAGCTGAGTCCGCCGTAGTGAAGGGCCCCGTTTCACGTGAAACGGGGCCCTCTCTTTGTCTGCGCGGGGTTCGCAGCGGTGTCAGGCGTTTGGGAACGCGAACGAGAGTGGTGAGGTGCGCTGCCTTGATACCGTTGAGAATGCTTTCGTCGGCTTCTCGCGGGGTCACCTGCACGGTCTTGGTATCGTTCAGCGTGTGGGGATCCGCCTGGTTTCACGCGAAACACCCCGCGCATAGCGGTTAGGATGCCATTCCAAAGAACCACTTACTGTGAGTCGAAAGCTCGACCCTCACTGTAAGGATCCGCGTTCGCAGCTTTCCGACGCAGGTGGGTCTACGAAGCTATCTGGATGACCGAGGACGGGTAGCTTCACGTGAAATCAGTAGTGACCCTTCACTTGCGCACTGAGACAGATGTCGCTGAGAAACTGCTCACAATCTGTCTGGCGCAGTGCCTGATGGACTATGAAGCGTGATTAGAGGCTGGCTTCCACGTAAAAGCCGGCTGAAGTTGCTGAACCAGCGGTGGGTGAATGTACCGCGGTCTTTGGTTAGGCGTGCACCACTGCGGCATGGTTCAGTATCTGCAGTACGGCGTGAGAGCGCACTCCTTTCTAGCCCGCCGCGATTCACGTATACATACCAAGTGAGCGGTGATTATGTTGCTCGGGCCGAGGTCCGATGAGGAGGTCTGATGGCGTCAACCCTCTTCCTCCACCAACCTCACTCCGGTTCTGGAAGGAGCTGAAGCAGATACACGGTCACGGTCGTTTCACGTGGAACGGTTTGCCAGAAATTTTTTGTGTCCGATCGCTGGCTCTGGCTGGGCATTTTGTGCGCCCAGAACGGCCCGCTTTCGAACTGCAAGTAGGGCTGGCATAACCCGAACACGGGGCCGGTCCGTCCCTCTTTGCTTGCAGTCCGGTCTCAAGCTCGCCATCGCGTTCGGGCGCTTACGTTGAGTATGCCCTCGTGGAGCACGACAGCGGTAAGGGATGAATACCCTCGCAGGGCGTCGTGCGGTCAACGGCCTCCCACTTCCCTTCCTCCGATGGGATCAACTCGCCCGGCGGTGTACCGGCCAGCTCATATACCCGGTTGTTTCACGTGAAACAGAAGCGGAAGACAAGGCCCAGGTACACGGGGTCAGAGGCTCGGTTCGTGGAGAGCTGCTAGGGCTGGAGGAGGGCTGCATGACACAGCCGCGAGTGCGGACCAAGGGTGAACGCCCGCACGGCTGACGCACACCTATTGGTTACGCCGTTTCACGTGAAACGGAACAGGCAAGTGCGGGGCACGTCCCGCTCCGAATCCGCGATTTGCATGTAATCTACATCCATATTCCCGCGCGAACGATCCCTGCCGTGGCTTGCCGGGAGACATTCACACAGCACTCAGCAGGCGCGCGAAGGAGGAGGTCTTTGCGCGACTTCGTGTGGTCACACAGGACAGTCCGCCCCGATCGTCCGCTCTAGGAATGCGATAATGCGAAGACTGAGTTGCACGCACACGGCCGGGAGTTTGCTCTGGCGATATGACCACACGCTCGGCTAAACGGTGGACGGTACTTTCGATGCCGCGAGCTGTCGCTGTACAAAGGATGAACCGCTGCGGAGCGAAAGCCCAGAGCCCCATTCGTTGGTCCAAGTATTGACTTAGAGGAGCAGCATGGGTGCTCAGGTAGCCTGTTTCACGTGGAAGGTTATGCCTGCACCACCGTTTGCGGGTCAGCGAGGAGACGGTTTTGCAGCCTGCGTTCGACAACGAACCGAGGAGCATCCGGGCCGTCCAGTCAATGTAGTCGCACGACCCGGATGCGAGACCTGGCTCTGGTGCTGGTGGAGTGCGGGCTGTACAGCCAGGCACACCCCTGCCGTATTCGCCGCTGGCTTGGGCCCCTTCAGGGTGTGTGGGCCGTGGTGCCAAGGACTGCTCCCTGTTTGAGTGATTAGCAGCCAGCACTTGGGCCCGTAGACAGCGGCGAGATCGTGGCTGCGGTTCGGCGTGCGTTTCACGTGAAACGCTCCCCGACTGGTGCCGCGGCGCACTGAATGCAGTTCCTACCGTGCAGTCCGAATGATTTGGCGCGCCGCCGCTCGAATGCCACGCCCAAATTAAGGAAACTATGGAAAACACCGGGTTCTCAAGTGTCTGACGCCTGATCCAGCTAACCGCTGCGCTTCGGCCTTAGCTGGCGCTATCAACCGCTATGAACGAGAAGAGCAACCCGCAGTCTGCGGGGTCCGAAAAATGTGGAAGGTCTGCGCAGCCTACCGAAGGTACAGGCGGACACGAGTGTTTGATTCGCATACTCAGGGTTTACGTGAAACGACACATGCCCGGCCGCAACCGCCGGCGAAACCCGGCTAACCAGGCGTGTGGATACGCCGGCGCAACCCGCTAACGAGATGTGTGGATACAGGGGACAGAGGTCGGGCGGATCATGCGGAGGGTGGTTGCAAGCTGAGTATTCGTTGTCTACTTGGGCTTGAGGGAACACACCTCGCCCGCGGCTGTCCGCTGTCCGGAGTCATTGTCCGTTTCACGTGGAACGGACACTCCTCCTCGGTACAGCACAATAAAAAAGGGAGCCGGACCACATTGGTCCGACTCCCCTCAAAGTAAGCTAGTCCGACTCAGAGGAACTGAGCGAACTCCTGCTCAAGAACCTGCTTGGGCTTTGCGCCGATCGAGGTTGCCGCAACCTCACCATCCTTGAAGACATAAACAGCAGGAATAGAGGTGATCCCGTACTTGGCTGCTGTCGCGGGATTGTCGTCCACGTTTAGCTTCACAACCTCGATCTTGTCGGAATGCTCCGATGCGATGTCGTCGAGGATCGGGGAGAGTTTGCGGCACGGCCCACACCACTCAGCCCAAAAATCAACCATCACAGGTTTTGAAGCCTGAAGAACGTCGCTTTCGAATGAGCCATCGGTTACTTCCTTCGCACTGCTCATAACAACTACTCCTTAGGGTTTAGACCGCTGCTGTTTTCAGAAACTTTCTCAGCTTCGGGCGTCGGTACTTCAGCTGCCGTCTGCGCAGAGTCGCCGAGGTCTGCCAGGTAGTGTTCCACGTCGATTGCGGCAACGCAGCCGGAACCGGACGCCGTTATTGCCTGGCGGTACGTTGGATCTATCACGTCGCCTGCAGCGAAGATACCCGGAAGTGACGTCTTGGAAGTCCTGCCGAGGACTGCGATGGTGCCCTCTGGCGTCAGCTCGAGCTGGTCCTTCACGAGGTCGATCCGAGGATCGTTCCCGATGGCCACGAAGACGCCAGTCACTGCCAGTTCACGTGTGGCGCCGTCGACAGTGCTCGCAAGGGTCAGCCCGGTGACTTTGTCGGCCCCGTGAATCGCGGCGACCTCGGCGTCCCATTCGAAGCGAATCTTCTCGTGGTTCAGCGCCCGGTCCTGCATTATCTTGGAGGCGCGCAGTGAACCACGACGGTGCACCACTGTGACTGAGCGGGCGAACTTGGTGAGGAAGAGTGCCTCCTCCATCGCGGAGTCACCGCCGCCGATGACAGCGATGTCCTGATCCTTGAAGAAGAAGCCGTCGCACGTTGCACACCAGCTCACACCATGTCCGGATAAACGCTTCTCGTCCTCCAACCCCAGTTCACGGTATGCCGACCCGGTCGAGATGATCACTGCGCGGGCGCGGAAGGTTTCGCCGCTGCCGATCGTGATGCTCTTGACGTCCCCTGAGAGGTCAACGGAGGTCACGTCCTCGAACAAAATCTCCGTACCGAAGCGAACCGCCTGCTTCTCGAAGCTCTCCATGAGATCCGGGCCCATGATGCCGTCCGGGAAACCGGGATAATTCTCCACGTCGGTGGTGTTCATCAGCTCACCGCCGGCCTTCACTGAACTCGCGATCAGCAACGGGGAAAGGTTTGCCCTCGCCGTGTAGACCGCTGCTGTGTAGCCTGCAGGGCCGGATCCGACGATGATGACATCCCGGACGTCGCCGGACTGGGACTGGCCTGTTTCTGAATCGGTGCTCACGGGCTTGAATGAACCTTTCTATCGATGAGGGCCTTCATGCCATGCGGCCCGAAGACGATCAATTCCAATAACGACACGCTCCGCGCCATTATTCCGCGTTCCAGCGCGCTCCCACCCATTCGGGCGGTTCAGGAGACGTTGATCTCCGCGATCCGCATACCCCAGGGGTACTGTGCCTGTACGTTGGACAGCCGGGGTAGCTGGGTGAAGTTGACGATCACATACTGCGCTGTCGGTGGAGCTCCGTCCACCTGTGGCACATTGAACGTCACGGAAGGACCCGTGAATCCTGATTGCGCCACCTGAGTAGCTCCCTCAAGCGTGGGCTCATCGTTGAGCAGCACCGTGAAGCTACCGCCGGAGCTGTTGAGCTGTTCGATCTGGATCTCCGAAATACTCGAAGGCTCTTCGAGTTCGACGACGAGGGCCAGATTCTGTGCCAGGCCGCCGAAGGTCTCATTCGCGTACACCAGGCTGCTCCAGAAGCTCGCCGGGTTGTCATCAATGATGGACCCGAGCTCTCCGTCGGTCTGCGAGTTCAGTTCGGGGTTCCCGGGAACCAGACGCGTCACGTTGGTGGCCACCGGCGGAATGAGCTCCGGCCCGGGCGGGGCTACGGATTCGGAGCCTGAGGGCGAGGGCTGTTCCCCCTCCGTCTCCGTGGGGGCCTGGGTGGTGGTTTCCTCACCGGCTACCGGAGGGCTGAAGATCGGCCGCAACTGAGTAACGGCCAGGACAACCGCACCCACTATGACCAGTGCCAATACCACGCCTACCAGCAGCCTGGTGAAGCGGGGGTTGTTCTCGCGGTCGTCGTCGTCGTCGTAATCCTCGTAAGGCTCCTCATCCTCATCCCTGGAATCCGGAATGGAGGCGGTGCCTGCAGCCGCCGCCGGGAAACGGGAGGCAGCACGCTCGGTCCGGTCGTCATTCTGAACGTGGTCGTAGTCATCATCCGACCACACGGAAACCTTCGGCCGCTCGGACGGTGCGTCACCACTGGCCACCCGGGGCGGAGCGGTTGGCGGCGGCGGAACGCTGGCGTTGCCGTCCGCGGGCCGCGATGCGGAAATATTCTGCGGTGCGGTACCTGGCTGGGCCTGCCCGGACGCTGCAGCGGCACCTGCGGCAGCACCACCGGCAACCGCACCTCGTCCGAAGCGAGGCATTCGCGCCTTGGGCAGACGTGAGCGGCGGGGTTCCTCGTGTTCGTGATCGTCGTATTCGTCGTCGTCGTACGTTTCCGGCTCAGTGGAGCGGGGCACACCGAAGATCTCCGAACCGAGCGTGTCCGTGAAGAAGGGCTCAATATAGGGAGCCTCCTGCTGGATAACGAGATCCAGCAGGTCCGCAGCGGGGGCGCGGTTGGTGACCAGGTAGGTTCCGGCGTCGGTAATCCCGAGGTCCAGGACCTGAATGTTCCCGGCGCGCTCACCGGTGGCAACTTCCCGGGCGCTCGTGGCAACCTGGCTCGCGTTGGAGGCTGATGCAACCAGAATGCTGACCGGCCGGTTCAGCACCTGATCCATGCCGTCCAGCACCAGGTCCTTCTCAGCAGAGGCCAGCACATATGCGGTGACCTTGTAGCGGCCGCCAAGTACTGAACCGACGTCTACTGCTTGTGGCACGAGTTCCTCCCGGATGTGGATAGTTTGTACCAATGCTACCGGTCGCACAGTGGCGGACCTGCCTGTACACGCGGTAGCGGCGAGCCTTATCGGCGGCTGAAGCGTGCCAGAAGCGGTGCCAGGAAGTCGCGCAACTCGGTCACCCTGAGCACCTTGAGCATCAGAACATAGATGGCCGCCATGACCGGCCCAACGACAAGGATGACGACGGCGGCGCTGAACACTGATTGCCAGACGAATCCGGTTGGTTCGGACCCACCGAAGAACCACACGATGGCGGCCCCCGCGCCCGCTGCCACCAGGCCGGCGATAGTCAGGCGGATGTGGACATCGTAGATCCGTGTGGCGCCATAGCGGCCGATCTTGCGAACCAGGAACCCATGGCTGATAACGACGGCGACTATGTTGCCCAGGGTGAAGCTCAAGGCGAGCATGGGGACGATCAGGTCCGGATCGAACAGGCTGGATCCGAGCGCGAGGGCTACGCCGGTCACCGAGAGAATCAGTTGGATCTTCAGCGGGGTAATGGCGTCCTCGGCTGCGTAGAACACCCGGTTCAGGAAGAAGTTCGCGCTGAGGAAGGGTGCACCGACAGCGAGCAGCGCGATGATCAGTGCGTTGAGGGCGCCGCCCTGACGGATTCCGCCGGAGAAAAGCATGCCCAGGGGTGCCGCGAGGACAAGCAGGGCCGCCGCTCCGAAGACTGTGGCCACGCCGATGGTCCGGAGCCCGAGTGAGAGCGTTTCCTTGGTGGTCTCAAGGTCATTCCCGGTGTGGGCCGAGGCAAGGCGGTTGAACATCACCGTTGCAAGTGAGAGCGCGATCACCGAGTGAGGCAGGACATACACCAGGGTTCCGATGTCCAGGTTGCTGAGGCCCGCGATGTAGGAGTCGTCGGGCAGATCGCTGCGGGCATCTGTCGCGATGGTCGCAACCCACTGATTGATCATGTAAAGACCGTTTCCCACCAGCATGGTCACGATGGTGATGGATGCCAGCCGCCCGGTTTGACCCAGCCCGACGCCGCGCCAGCCGAATTTCGGCCGTAGTCCCAGACCGAGTCGGCGCAGCGGGATGATGAGCACAAGCGCCTGCACAACGATTCCGAGGGTGGTGCCTCCTGCGAGGAGCAGTGTGTGCGTCGGGGTCCAGGACTCGGGGGTGTGGCCAACGGTCCGTTGCGCGCCCATCATGGCGATGAACGCGATCAGGAAGCCGATGGACACGATGTTGTTGACGACCGGTGCCCACATATATGGACCGAAGGACCCGTTGGCGTTCAGCACCTGCCCGATGATCGAGTAAATCCCGTAGAAGAAGATCTGCGGTAGGCACCAGTAGGCGAACACGGTGGTCAATGCGAGGGCATCGCCGTCCACATTGGTCAGCAGGTCCGCCACGAAAGGCGCGGCGAGGGTGATCAGCACCGTAAGGATCAGCAGGACGGTCATGGAGAGCGTCATGAGCCGGCTCACGTAGTCCGAGCCGCGGTCCGGCTGCTGGCTGGCGCGGATGATCTGCGGCACCAGTACGGCGTTGAAGACGCCGCCGGCGATCATCAGGAAGATGTAGGTCGGCAGGTTGTTGGCGGCCGGAAAGAGGTCTGACACCGCGCCGGCAGTGCCGATCGCCGTGGCGAGCAGCGCAACCCGGACAAGGCCCAGGATCCGGGAAACGAGCGTCCCAGCGGCCATGATCGCGCTGGACCGTGCAGTGGAATCAGTGGGAACGTTGCCGGCCCGGGCATCACGACGGCGGGGCAGTACGCCCGCGTCCTGAACAGGGATGGAGGCGGTGTTGGTATCAGACATCGTTCCCTATAGTCTCACCGATCACGTTCCGTTCAGGCTAAGCGGAGCGCTCCATAACCAGCCCTACAGGTACTGCGGCAACACTTCCCGCGCCAGATCCGCAATCCGGCGTTCATTGGGGAAGGACAGCTTCCGGCCCAGGTCAGCCAGCGGAACCCATGCCACGTCCACAGCCTCATGGTCGGGATCATTCTCAATGGTCAGGTGCCCGCCGGTGGACAGGAGCAGGAAATGGTGAACGGTTTTGTGCACGCGGTGACCGCTGACGGTGAACCAGTAGTCAATGCTGCCCAACGCTGCGAGAACGCGCCCCCGGATACCCGTCTCTTCTTCGATTTCCCGGACCGCCGCCTGCTCGTTGTTCTCCTGGTTCTCCGGATGCCCCTTGGGCAGGCACCACTCAAGCCGGCCGCCACGGTTGAGGCGGGCGATGATCGCGACGTTGAGCAGGTCGGTGGACGCATCGACAACAATCCCGCCGGCCGATACTTCCTCGACGGTAGGCAGTGCCTGGTGGATTAGGGGCGCGCCTGTTCTGCCCATTGACGCTGTCAACGGGGTGCGCTTGGGTGCGCTTGGAACGGGACGGTCCATATCCCCACTCTAACGACCTTTCCTACGCCATGATGACCGGGCCACGGCATCGGCGCCACCATGGCAAACCGTCGGCGTGTTGAGGAATATGTCCCCTCGATCGATGGCTCGAACCGGCGCCCGAGGGCAACCGTCCAGGGAGCAGAGCGCCCGTAATGGTGTTTCACCCGATCTCTGGCACGCTTAAAGAACTATGGCGCGCCTTTTGCAAGATTCCCCCCTGACCGCCCCTCTTCCCGCGGTGGTCAACGAGCTTGGACAGCTCTTCGCTGACGCGAACTCCGAACTTTCCCTGGTGGGAGGGCCGGTCCGGGACCTGTTCCTTGGCCGCACCTCGCCGGACCTCGACTTCACAACTGACGCTGACCCTGACAGGACCATCGCGATCATCAGGAAGTGGGCGGACGGATTCTGGGAGATCGGTCGGGAGTTCGGAACCATCGGCCTGCGCAAGGGATCCTTCACGATTGAAATCACCACCTACCGCGCGGAGGCCTATGACCCGTCATCGCGTAAACCGGTGGTCGCTTTCGGGGACAGCCTCGAGGACGATCTTTTTCGGCGTGACTTCACTATCAACGCGATGGCGCTGCGTCTTCCTTCGATGGAGCTCGTCGATCCCTACGGGGGTGTGAAGGACCTCCACGCCGGTGTACTGCGCACGCCCGGGACGCCGTCGTCGTCGTTCTCTGATGACCCGCTGCGCATGATGCGCGCCGCCCGCTTCGCCTCCCAACTGGGCGTCGAGGTGGCGCCCGAAGTGCGTGAGGCAATGACGGCGATGGCTGAGCGCATCACCATCATCTCCGCCGAGCGCGTCCGCGATGAGCTGACGAAGCTCATCAACGGCACTCAGCCCCGGCGTGGAATCGACCTGATGGTGGAAACCGGACTCGCCGACCATGTGCTGCCCGAAGTTCCCGCGTTGCGCCTCGAAACCGACGAGCACCACCGCCACAAGGACGTCTACCAGCACTCCCTTACGGTGCTGGAACAGGCATGCGAACTGGAGACGGACGACGACGGCGCGGTGCCGGCCCCCGATTTCGTCCTTCGGTTCGCGGCGCTGATGCACGACGTCGGCAAGCCAGGCACGCGCAAATTCGAACCTACCGGCGCGGTGAGTTTCCGGCACCACGACGTTGTCGGAGCGAAGCTCACGGCGAAGCGGATGAAGGCGCTGCGCTTCGACAACGACACGATCAAGGCCGTTGCCCGCCTGGTTGAGCTCCACATGCGCTTCTACGGTTACGGAGAGGCGGGCTGGACGGATTCGGCGGTCCGCCGCTATGTCAACGACGCCGGTCCGCTGCTTGAGCGGCTCCACCGCCTCACCCGCTCGGACGTCACAACCCGCAACCGGCGCAAGGCCGAGCGGCTGGCCTTTGCCTATGACGACCTTGAGTCCCGCATCAGCGTGCTCGCCGAGCAGGAAGAACTCGCGGCTATCCGGCCGGACCTGGACGGCGAACGCATCATGGGCCTCCTGGGGATCAAACCCGGGCCGGTGGTCGGCCGGGCTTACCGCTACCTCCTGGAGGAGCGGATGGAACACGGGCCCCACACGTCCGAGGAAGCGGAGGCGAAACTGCGCACCTGGTGGAGTGAACAGCCCGAGTCGACTGAGGGAGATGCTTCGTGAGCCAGCTGGGTACAGCGGCTGCGGACCTTACGGCGGCGGGGACGCCGCTGCCGCAGCTCTGGCTACTCCGCCATGGTGAGACCGAATGGTCCCGCGACGGCAACTACACCGGACTGACGGACCTGCCGCTGACCAGGATCGGTGAACAGCAGGCGCGTGATGCCGCCGCGAGGCTTACGGGCGTTGAGTTCGACCTGGTGCTCACGTCGCCGCTGCAGCGCGCACGCCGCACGGCTGAGCTTGCTGGTTTCCCGGATGCGGAAGTCCTTCCCTACGCCCACGAATGGGACTACGGAGACAACGAGGGGCGCAACAGCTCCCTGGTGCGCCAGGAGAACCCCGGTTACCTTATCTGGCAGCACGGAGTGCCGAACGGTGAAACCATCGATCAGGTCGCAGCGCGGGCGGACCGGGTGATCGCACGGGTCCAGGCGGGTTGCGGCACGCCCGCAGACCCGGACCCGGACGCCACGCCGGTCCGCAACGCTCTGCTAGTGGCGCACGGCCACTTCCTCCGGGTTCTCACCGCGAGGTGGCTCGAGTTCAACGCTATGGAAGGCCGCCGGTTCATCCTTGGCACGGCGGCGGTCTGTGCGCTCGGCTGGGACAAGCGCACCCCCGCTATCCTGCGCTGGAACCTCTAACCGGCGCACTTTTCCAGTAAGTGACGCGGCGCAGCAGCCACTCAACCGGCCCCTGACGGAAACGATGCAGCCACAGCCGGCTGAGTACCAGTTGCGTAAAGAAAATAACGACGGCGACACCCGCCACGGCGGCCGCCGGCAGCTGGTCGGAAAGGGCAAGCCCGTAGCCGGTGAAGATCAGCGCCATGACCGCTGATTGCATCAGGTAGTTCGTGAGGGCCATGCGCCCTGCCGGCGCAAGAAGGTTCCTCAACCGCGCACCTGCCGGCGTGCGAAAGAACAGCAGGAGCAAACAGACGTACCCGGTTGTCAGCAGCGGTGCCGTGAGTGTAGAGATACCCCCGGCAAGGATGCTGAACCGGTCCCGGTCGACGTAGGTGACCAGATACGCCTGGAGGACACCCGCGGCGAGGCCCACCGGAAGGCAGGTGGCCGCCGTCGTCGTCAGCTTCTTGACGGATGGAGCACGCTCCAGGAGGCGCACCTTTCCGGCGGCCATGCCGAGGTAGAACATGGCGAGGGAGAGCGGTCCCTGGAAGAAGACCACGGTGGGGACGGTGGCGAGGAAGGTGGCGGCGTTGGCTGCGAGGGCTGAGCCGGCATCCTCGGTGAAGGCGTCCGCCGGGACAACCTGCTCCAAGGGCGGGATGCCGTACGGTGCAACGGCCACCACCGCACCGATGAGCAGGATCATCGAGCCGATGACTCCGATTAGTACGCTTGCCGTCACCGTCGCTGC
Organism: Arthrobacter tecti; assembly: GCF_054511355.1. Lineage (NCBI taxonomy): Bacteria > Bacillati > Actinomycetota > Actinomycetes > Micrococcales > Micrococcaceae > Arthrobacter > Arthrobacter tecti. Next base: position 91,919 of record NZ_JBTNCT010000012.1, on the reverse strand, counting down.
CGAGGGTCGGATGGCGCGCGTGGCCAGGAGGATCATTCCCATCAGCGCGTACGTCAGAAGAATGTCGCCGAAGAACAACAGCAGCCCGTGGGCCAGGCCCAGAACAAACAGTGCGGCAAGGCGGCGGAGCGTGCGGTGGGTGGCGGATGCACCGGCTTCCGCGGCGCTGTGCCATTGCAGCACGAAGCTGTATCCGAAGAGGAATGAGAAGAGCAGGTAGAACTTGGCCTCGAAGAGAGCCGCGATGGTGAAGCGCACGGCGAGGTCCGCCGCGGAACTGTGCTCTGGACTGATTCCGCCGCCGAGAGTCAACGGATCCGCGAAGAACCAGATGTTTACCAGCAGGATTCCCCCGAGGGCAAAGCTGCGCAGTGCATCGAGTTCCTGAAGCCTCTGAAAGCTCATTGTTCTTCCTCCTTGAACCTCGGCAAGAGTAGCCGGATATGCATCGGATTTAGGTCCTTCGGAAGGACGATATTCCCGGCTGAAAGACTTTCTCAGGAAATTTTCTTCAATCGGCTAGGCGAAGCGGCTCTTCGTGGGGTAGCTTTGATTTGTGCCATTGGGAGAACCCAATTTGCACGGTCCAGGTAAGCGCTAGACAGAAACGGAGGTGGGATTGGTGATTAATTTCCTTGGCGGCAAGATGGCCGCGCGAACCCGCCCAGCCTCCGTCATCGCTGCGCATTGATTTCCTGCTGAATCTGACACTTCCTCTCTAGAGTTCCTTCGGGAGAAGTCTCTCTTTCACCCATTGTGTGCCAGGCGGATTCGCCTCTCATTTGTGCGCCCCGCGTACAAATCTCCGGGCAATACCCGGCGTTTTTTCAACCAATCAACACAATTCCAGGAGATATCCATGCCTGCTTCTCAGGTACTTTCCGCCCCCATTTCCACCGAGCGCACCACGACGCAGGTCGATGCAGAGCCGCGTTCGCGGGGGGAATTCATCATGTCCGGCAACCTCACTCGCCTCGACGGGACCGTATCGGAGCCCGTTGATCCTGCAGCAGTGATGCCTGACTTCATGCAGCGAGAGGAGGTGCACACAATGATCAAGAAACTCCGGGACAGCGTTTCCTTCTGGAAGCGAATACAGGAATCACGCGTCGATAGTGCCTGGGAAAACGCCCAGTCGTACGCCTTGCCACAACACCACCTGTTCATCAAGTAACAGGCAAGTTTACGCGGCGTTCGAACCGAGCCGCACACTATCAACCGCGAAGGAGGACCTGATGCAAGTCATCACGCCCACCACCAGAGAAGCCCGCGCTTCCCAGCGCGGGCTTCCGCCTTTAACGCCGGACGGTTAGCCCCGGCCGGCGGAATGTGGCGCTCCCTCTGGACGTTATATGGTCAATCGTGGTTATCGACCCGGTTAAGAACGAGTATCCATAAACCTCTTGACCGAACTGAAGGGAGTGGACGTGACCTCCGTGAAGCGTGTGGCGATGCTCTCGCTCCACACGTCCCCCTTCGATCAGCCCGGCGGCGGCGACGCCGGCGGAATGAACGTCTATGTGCGCTCCGTTGCGTTGGAGCTCGCCAAGGTGGGTATCGCCGTCGAAGTTTTCACCCGTGCCGCAGCCGATGACCAGCCGCACACCGAAGAACTTGGCCCGGGCGTGATAGTCCGCCACATTGTTGCCGGCCCAACCCGCAAAGTGCCGAAGGAAGTGCTTCCGGAACTTTCGGACGACATCGCTGACGCTATTGCCGACGTCACCGACTTCCTCGCCGACGGACACTTCGACATCATTCATTCCCACTACTGGGTGTCGGGAATTGTAGGGCTCACGGTCGCTCAAGCGCTGAACCTGCCGCTGGTGCATTCGATGCACACCATGGCAAAAGTCAAGAATCTCCGCCTTCACGCCGGCGGCGTGCCGGAACCTCAGACGCGGGTCGACGGTGAGCAGGAAATCGTCAACGGCGCTGCCCGGCTGATTGCCAATACCAGCACGGAGGCGGCCGAACTGGAGTCGCTCTATGGTGCTGCCGCTGAACGCGTGGACATCGTCGCTCCCGGGGTGGACCTGGGTACGTTCAACGCGACGGACCGCGCCGGATCCCGCCGGAAGCTCGGCTTCAGCGAGGACACTTTCCATGTTGTATTCGCCGGACGCATCCAGAAGCTCAAGGGACCGCATGTCCTCGTCGAGGCGGCCGCCGATCTGCTCGCACGGCGTCCGGACATTCCGCTGCAGGTGAGCATCATCGGCTCCGGCAGCGGGCCGGAAGCACTCGAACTGCAGCCGCTGATCAACAGCCTTGGCCTGCAGGACGCCGTACGCCTTTACCCGCCGGTGCTGCCGCGGCAACTCGCGCACTGGTTCCGGGCGGCCGACGTCGTCGCCATGCCGTCCTACAGCGAGTCCTTTGGTCTTGTGGCCCTCGAAGCGCAGGCTTGCGGCACACCGGTTCTGGCCGCGAACGTCGGCGGCCTTCCGCAGGCCATCAGCAACGGGCGCACGGGAATCCTCGTGGATGGGCACGGAGCGGCGCTCTGGTCAGCGGCCCTGGAAGCACTGCACGACGACGACGGCATGCGCCGGACGCTCGGCACGAGCGCCGCAGTGCATTCGCTGGCCTTCGGTTGGCAGCGCACAGCGCTGTTTACCGCGCAAAGCTACCGCACCGCCGTCGAACAGTTCGAAGCCGCTCCCGCTCTGTAGCCGCTTGCATAGGATGATCGGGTGACTTCCTCTTCAACGCTGACCGCCGCAGAGCTGGCCGACTACCTGGATTCAGTAGGCATCACCGGGAAGGTCGCGACGCCGCGCCAAGATAACCTGCGCCACATGCGCCTCTTCCTTGAGGGCAATGAGCACCTGGAGTTCGGTGTCCGCCTCACCCGCGAGTGGACTCTTGACGATGTGTTCGAGCTGATGCATGAGCGTGTCGGGACGAGCTCTGACCTGGAACATCTCGAAGGCCAGGACACCATCGATTCGCGCAAGTGTGTGGCGTCGCTGGACAGGTTCGCTGAAAGGTTCGGAACAGCGGTCCGGAAGGAACAGCGGATCCTGTTCGCGACCGGCCATCCCGCCGGACTCCTTCCCGTCCATGCGGCGCTGGCTGCCGCGGCTGAGCGAGGCGGCGCGACTGTAGTCCGCGTCCCCGAAGGCCAGCCTTTCGGTGACGGCGATATCCGCCAACTGTTTGGGGTTCTTGTCTGGCATCAGTACGGCGGGCTTGTCCACACGCACTATCCCGAACCCATGCGGCTCAGTCTCGAGCTGCTGGCTTCACGGGGGGCTCCGCTGCCCGAACTGGTGGTGGCCGATCACGGCTGGGCCGGGCATGCCGCATCGGCCGGGATTCCCACTCTGGGATTCGCCGACTGCAATGACCCAGGCCTGTTTGTGTCCGAAGCGCAGGGGCAACTTGAAGTTGCCGTCCCCCTCGATGACAACCTTTGCCCCGGCCTGTACGAACCGATGACACGGTACGTCCTGGAACGCGCAGGGTTAGGCTGAGGGCCGGCCCGCGGAAGCCCGCTGGGCTAGCCGAAGCGCTGGTAGATTGAGACTGCGCCCTCACCAGGGCCGCCTGCAGTCCAGCCATCACCTTCGGAGGGATTTAGACGATGACGTCTACCCATGCCCCAGCAAGCGATCTCGACATTGCCCGCGCCGCACCTATCCGCCCCATCGGGGACATCGCGGCAGCGGCCGGCATCCCGGCCGGGGCCCTCGAACTCTACGGGCGTTACAAGGCGAAGATCGACATCTCGGCACTGGATTCTGCTGCCGGTGCGAGCCTCGGCAAGGTTGTGCTGGTCAGCGCCATGAGCCCCACTCCGGCGGGCGAAGGAAAGTCCACGTGCACAGTTGGCCTTGCTGATTCGCTGGCACGGGCGGGGCAGCGGGTGATGATCGCGCTGCGCGAGCCCTCGCTGGGCCCGATCCTTGGGATGAAGGGCGGCGCCACCGGCGGCGGGTACTCGCAGGTGCTGCCGATGGAGGACATCAACCTCCACTTCACGGGCGACTTCCATGCCATCACGAGTGCGAACAACACGCTTATGGCCCTTGTGGACAACCACATTTACCAGGGCAACGCACTGGGCATAGACCCGCGCCGGATTACCGTCAAACGGGTCCTTGACGTCAACGACCGGGCGCTGCGCGAAGTGGTCATTGGCCTGGGCGGTCCCACCCAGGGCACCCCACGCCAGGACGGGTTCGACATCACCGTAGCCTCCGAGGTGATGGCGGTCTTCTGCCTCGCCACCGGCCTTCAGGACCTGAAGAAGCGCCTCGCTGCCATCACCATTGGTTACACCTATGACCGGAAGCCGGTGACCGTTGCCGACCTACGGGTAGAAGGCGCCCTGACCATGCTCCTCAAGGACGCCATCAAGCCCAACCTGGTGCAGAGCATCGCCGGCACCCCGGCGCTGGTTCACGGCGGCCCGTTCGCGAACATTGCGCACGGCTGCAACTCGGTCATCGCTACCCAGACAGCGCGCAGGCTGGCCGACGTCGTCGTGACCGAAGCCGGTTTCGGAGCGGATCTGGGTGCCGAGAAGTTCATGGATATCAAGGCGAGATACGCAGATGTGGCGCCTGACGCCGTCGTCGTTGTTGCGACCATCCGCGCGCTCAAGATGCACGGCGGTGTGGCGAAGGGGGATCTCGGCGAGCCAAATGTCGCAGCAGTCGAGGCCGGTGCGGCAAACCTGCGGCGCCACGTACACAACGTCGAGAAGTTCGGCATCACCCCGGTGGTCGCCATCAATAAGTTCACCACGGACACCGATGAGGAACTCGCGTGGGTGCTGCAGTGGTGTGCCGCCGAGGGAATCAGTGCGGCCGTGGCGGATGTCTGGGGCGAAGGCGGCGGCGGTGCGGGCGGAGATGACCTCGCTGCGGCGGTTCTCGCCGCCCTCGACGCGCCGCGCTCCTTCCGGCACCTGTACTCCCTTGAACTTTCCATGGAGGAGAAGATCCGCACGATCGTCCAGGAGATCTACGGGGCGGACGGCGTCGATTTCTCGGTACCTGCCCTGCGCCGGCTGGCCGAGATTGAGGCCAACGGCTGGGGCGGACTGCCCGTGTGCATGGCGAAGACGCAGTACTCGTTCTCGGATGACGCGACGAAGCTGGGTGCACCGAAGGGCTTCACCATCCACGTTCGCGACCTCATCCCCAAGACCGGTGCCGGGTTTATCGTGGCCTTGACCGGCGCGGTGATGACCTTGCCGGGCCTGCCGAAGGAACCCGCCGCGCTGCGGATGGACGTAGACGACGACGGCGGGATTGTCGGTCTGTTCTGAGTCGTCCACCTACGTCCAGATCCTCCACCTTCGATACGCTGACGTGTGACATTGCACCAATGAAAGGACTTTGAGTGAAGGCGCTCTACAAACCCGGGCCACAACCCGGCTTCGAACTGGTCGATCGACCGGAGCCGAACCCGGGACTGGGAGAAGTGAAGATCAGGGTCATGGCCACCGGCATCTGTGGAACCGACCTGCACATTGAGTCCTGGGACGCCTGGGCTGCCGGGATCATCGAGGCGCCCCTCATTCCCGGTCACGAGTTCTACGGCGAAGTCGTTGAGCTCGGCGACGGCGTCCATGATGTCCGGGTTGGCGACAGGGTATCGGGCGAGGGCCACATTGTGTGCGGAATCTGCCGAAACTGCCGCGCCGGGCGCCGCCAGATGTGCATCCGCACCGTCAGCGTCGGCGTGCAGCGGGATGGGGCGTTTGCCGAGTTCGTGGTGATTCCGGAGACGAACGTCTGGGTGCACCATAACGGGGTCACCCCGGAACTCGGTGCCATCTTCGACCCGTTCGGCAACGCGGTCCACACCGCGCTGAGCTTCCCGCTCGTCGGTGAGGATGTATTGATCACCGGTGCCGGGCCGATTGGGCTGATCGCCATCGCCGTCGCCCGCCATGCCGGTGCACGGAACATCGCCATCACGGACGTCTCCCAGCCGCGGCTTGAGCTGGCACGGGCCATCGGCGTCGATCTCGCGGTGGACGTCAGCAAGATGCGCATCAACGAAGCCCAGCGCGAGCTTGAGATGCGCGAGGGATTCGACATCGGCCTGGAAATGTCCGGCCACCCCACCGCGCTGCCCGAGATGATCGACAACATGAACCACGGCGGCCGGATAGCGATGTTGGGCCTGCCGTCGCAGGACATCACCATCGACTGGGGCAAGGTAGTCACCCACATGCTTACCCTGAAGGGTGTGTATGGACGTGAGATGTTTGAGACCTGGTACGCCATGAGCGCGATGCTGCAGTCCAACCATGCCCTGCGCGACGCCGTGGCGAGCGTGGTCACGGACGTCCTGCCGGCGTCGGACTGGCAGCAGGGTTTCGACATTGCGCGCAATGGGCGCAGCGGAAAAGTTGTCCTTGACTGGACTGCGATCTAGAGGAGTAGCCGATGTTTGTTTCAGTACGGGACCAGCTTCAGTCCGAGTTGCAGGAAATTCGCGATGCGGGGCTTTACAAGCACGAGAGGACGATCTCGTCCCCGCAGTCCAACTCAATCCAGGCCGCGGTTGGCGATGCCGAGGGCGCGAAGGTACTCAACTTCTGCGCCAACAACTACCTTGGGCTGGCAGACCACCCGTCGATCATCGACGCTGCCAAGGGTGCGCTGGATGAGCGCGGCTTCGGGATGGCGTCCGTGCGGTTTATCTGCGGGACCCAGGACCTGCACCTTCAGCTCGAGCGGCGAGTGTCGGAGTTCCTTGGGACTGAGGACACCATCCTGTTCTCCTCGTGCTTCGACGCCAACGGCGGGGTGTTTGAATCCTTACTCACGGCGGAAGACGCCGTCATCTCCGACGCCCTCAACCACGCCTCCATCATCGACGGCATCCGGTTGAGCAAGGCACAGCGTTACCGCTACGCAAACCGCGACATGGCGGACCTCGAAGCGAAACTGAAAGAGGCATCCGGCGCACGGCGACGGCTGGTAGTCACGGACGGCGTCTTCTCGATGGATGGGTACCTCGCTCCGTTGAAGGAGATCTGCGACCTCGCCGAGCAGTACGACGCCATGGTGATGGTGGACGACTCACATGCTGTCGGGTTCATGGGTGATACCGGAGCCGGCACCCCCGAGCACGCCGGAGTATCCGACCGCATCGACATCTACACGGGAACCTTCGGGAAGGCGCTCGGCGGAGCCTCGGGCGGCTACGTCGCGGGCCGCCGCGAGATCGTCGAACTGCTGCGGCAGCGTGCCCGGCCCTACCTGTTCTCCAATTCGCTGGCCCCCTCCATTGTCGCGGCGACGCTGACGGCCCTCGACCTGGTACAGAACAGCGCCGACCTGCGTGCCCGCCTCGGTGAGAATGCAGCCCTGTTCCGCCGCCGGATGACCGAGGAAGGATTCGACCTCCTCGAAGGCGAGCACGCCATCATCCCCGTAATGTTCGGCGACGCCGTCACTGCTGCACGGGTTGCCGACTCCATGCTGGAACACGGCGTCTACGTGATCGCGTTCAGCTACCCGGTGGTGCCAAAGGGAGCAGCGCGTATCCGGGTGCAGTTGTCCGCGGCGCACAGCGCAGAGGACATCGAAGCCTGTGTTGCGGCGTTTATCGCGGCGCGGGAGTCTGCCTAAACCCGCGCCTTGCCCGTGGTGACGGTCCTGGTTACCGGCTTCCGCTGCGGCCTCACCGCGAGATAAATCCCGCCCGCGGTGAGCAGGACAAGGACACTGACGACGACGGCGGTACCCGGGTCATTTGCGAGAAGCCTGGGTATCGCGCGTCCCGGCGCGGTAGCTGCGAAGACGAACGCGATCGCGATGCCGATGTAGCTGCCGATCATGTTGGCGCGGTGCGCCGTGATATTGCGCCGGATTGCTGAGACCAGCCCGAGTGTGACCGTGACAATGGTGAACGCGGAGAGGCCGTGGAGCCAGCTGAAGTGCCCGTCGGTGACAATCCAGAAGCTGCTGACGCAGACAAAGTACATGGCGGTCACCCATGTGTAGCCGATGATCCGGTGGGTGCGGTCGCGGCGTCGCCGAAGGATGTTCAGTGGTCCCAGCACCAACACATACAGCGCGGCGATCACGTGGGCGGCTAGCAGTGGGCTCCAGTCCATGCCTATAAGATAGTCCTACTATCTTGTTGCTGTATATCAAGATAGTTCCTGCTGATCTGCTATCCGATGAAGGGCGGCCCGTGCAGCTGAAGGAGCTCAGCGATGCGACCGGCGTCAGCCCGGCCAGCATCAAGTTTTATCTGCGTGAGGGACTTCTGCAACGCGGCGACCAGGTACACGCCACTCGCGCCGAGTACGCTTTGCGGCACGTCGAGCGTCTCGAACTCATCACCGGGCTGCGCACGGTGGCGGGACTCCGGATCGACCAGATCCGGGCGCTCGTGGACCTGATCGATGATCCGGATGTGGCGAGGCTCGAGCTACTCAGGCGAACGCACGCCATGGTCTTGGGAGCACCATCGGAAACGGTTCCCGACCACCCCCTCGTTCATGAACTCATGACCGCCCGGGATTGGCCCGATCACCCGTCGGACGCGCGGATGCTGCTTAACGGCACACTGCGCGAGATGGAGGCCATGGGACTCTCGGTGAGTGCCGACGTCGTACTCGCCTATGCTGACGCCGCAGACCGGGTGGCGAGTCAGGACCTCGGGGCGGTCTTCCGTGCTGAAAGCAGGGACCGGACGGTACTCGCGGTAGCTGTTGGCGTACGGGCATACAGCAAGCTGCTGGCAAGCTTGGTTGCGCTGGCGCAGGCGTCGCAGAGCATCCGGCGGCTAGGCGGGGCTGAACAGGTGCTTAACGACGACGACGCGGTCCGGGGCTGATTCCCTGGCCGCGCCGTCTGAACTGCACAGCGATTTTTACCGGTCGATGTCGCCGCGGATGAAGGCTTCGACCTTCTCCTTGGCGATGTCGTCGTTGTACTGTTCCGGCGGCGACTTCATGAAGTAGCTCGATGCCGAGAGGATCGGTCCGCCGATTCCCCGGTCAGCAGCGATCTTGGCTGCCCGGATGGCGTCGATGATCACGCCTGCGGAGTTCGGGGAGTCCCACACTTCCAGCTTGTACTCCAGGGAGACGGGGGCGTCGCCGAAGTTGCGGCCCTCGAGACGGACGAAGGCCCATTTGCGGTCATCGAGCCAGGCGACGTAGTCCGACGGGCCAATATGGACGTCGTCGGCGTGCATCTTTGCCTCGACGTTGGAGGTGACCGCCTGGGTCTTCGAGATCTTCTTGGATTCAAGGCGCTCACGCTCGAGCATGTTCTTGAAGTCCATGTTGCCGCCGACGTTGAGCTGGTAGGTGCGGTCCAGCGTGACGCCGCGGTCTTCGAAAAGCTTCGCCATGACGCGGTGGGTGATGGTGGCGCCGATCTGGCTCTTGATGTCATCGCCGACAATCGGGACGCCGGCGGCAGTGAACTTGTCAGCCCATTCTTTGGTGCCGGCAATGAAGACGGGCAGTGCGTTCACAAAAGCGACACCGGCGTCGATGGCGCACTGTGCGTAGAACTTCGCGGCGTCGTCGGAGCCTACAGGGAGGTAGCAGACCATGACGTCGACCTGCGCGGCCTTCAGCTCGGCGACGATGTCAACGGGCTCAGCATCGGATTCGACGATTGTTTCGCGGTAGTACTTACCGAGGCCGTCAAGGGTGTGGCCGCGCTGCACCTTGATGCCGGTGGGCGGTACATCGGCGATCTTGATGGTGTTGTTCTCGCTGGCGCCGATGGCATCGGCGAGGTCCAGCCCCACCTTCTTGCCGTCCACATCGAAGGCGGCAACAAACTGCACGTCATTGACGTGATACTTGCCGAATTTCACGTGCATCAGACCGGGGATGGTGGCCGTCGGATCTGCATCCTTGTAGTACTGGACGCCCTGCACCAGGGACGCTGCACAGTTCCCGACACCGACAATCGCTACCCGTATGGGGTTAGTTCCCACTGTTCTCCTCTTTACGCGCATTTATAACCGCTCGGACTGACGTTTTGTTAGCCTTGCCCCCGGCGAATTCACAGCTAACACAGTCTACTTGTAATTGGGAACGCGTGCGGAGGCCGCCGCATTCCTCGAGCGGCGTATTCGGCGGAACAGTCGTGCAGCACAGGCGACTTCCCGGCGGACGAGGGCACCTGATCTACACGAAAGTTCAGCAAGTTCCGGTTGTAGGCTGTGCAGCATGGAGCACGAGGAGAATGATCGCCGCCCGGCGAGCATCTCCGTGCCGTCGCGGATGGACCCGCTATTACGCCTCCTCACGGAGGGCGTGGGCGGTCCACTTGGGAAGCACGCGGCTCCCGGCCGGGTGCACGCCGGCCCCTTGACTGTTGGCCGGGTTCTCGTTCTATTGACGACGACGGCGGCCCTGCTCGCGGTGCTCGTGAAAAATCCATGCCGGGTTGACGGATGGATAAGGCCCGAACAGTTTTATCGGGCCTGCTACTCGGACTGGTCCGAGGCCTTCCAGTTTCAGGGGCTGGGACGTGGCTCGTTCCCGATCTTCGATGACGCGTCCACCTATGACGGACCAGCTCTCCAGGGGCTTTTCGCCGGGATTGTGTCCCTACTGATTCCGGCGTCGGATCCTGTACGCGCGGAGGCCGTTGTGCAGTTCTTCGACGTCAACGCTGTTCTGATTGCGGCGGCGTGGGTTGGAGCCGTCATCGCTACTCTGCGGCTAGCAAGCCGCCGGCCCTGGGACGCGGTGATTGTGGCGGTGGCCCCAATAGCCATCTTCACCGCCACCTCCAGTTGGACGATGGTCGCGGTACTGCTTGGTGTCCTGGCATTACTGGTGTTCGCCAAGGACCGGTACGTTTTGGCGGGCGTGCTACTGGGCGTCGGTGCGGGATTCAGTGTCCACGTTCTGCTGATCTACGGTGCTGTGGTTCTCCTCACCGTACGAACAGGGCTCTGGCGGCCCTCGCTTCTCACCGGGGTTGGGCTTGCGATCACCTGGATAGTTGCCACTCTGACGCTCGGGACTGGTGCTCCGAGCTGGGAGTATGATCCGGCCCGCATAGATGTTTCATCGTCGGTGTGGGCGTCGTACAACCTGCTGGCCGAACGGGTAGGAGCCCCGGTGCTGACGGCTGGAACCGTGGAGGTGGCCGCCGTCGTCGGCTTCCTGGTTCTTGCCGTGCTGGTTGTATTGCTGGTGTTGCGCGCGCCCCGGCGCCCCCGTCTTCCACAGGTGGCTTTTCTGCTGGTTGGCGCCCTGGTGCTGGTGCTTCCCGACTACCGCCCGGCATTCACCCTGTGGCTCCTACCGCTGCTTGCGCTCTCATATGTCGATTGGAGAATGTTCATCGGCTGGCAGGTTGTCGAAGTGCTCCACTGGTGGGCTCACTGGATGTTCATAGCGAGGGAAACTTCTTCGGGGGCTGTTGAGAACAACATAGATTCGCCCTTCTACGCAGCGGCGATCCTCGCCCGGGTAGGGGTCACGGCGTACCTGATGTATCGCGTCGCGGAACATATGCTTCAACCGGCATTTGATCCGGTCCGCAGGCTCGATATTGACGATCCCGCGGGCGGCCCCTTCAACGGCGCCCCTGATCACGCGCGCAGTGCTCCGGTAGGCTTGGAGCCGTCTGCTTCACCATCGAATACCGGCCCGAAAGACCCCACGTGACCTCAACAGTCTTCCGCAGCGAACGCCTCACCCCCGAGGCTTTCGAGGCGTTGGCGTCGGCGCATTCCGACGTCGTTATTTCGCTCGAGCAGACCCCGCAGTGGGCCGAGTTCGAGCGCCGGCTGGGACGCGAGCCGTACGGGTTGTGGGCTTATTACGACGACGGCGGGGCGCCCGTCGCGGTCATGAGCCTCCTGAGGGTGCGGCGCCGGTTTCGGGAATCGCTGGTGGCGGTCAACGGGCCGGCCTGGATCGCGGAGCGCACCCCCGACGCGGAAGTACGCCTGATGCGAACCGCGCAGGAGCAGTTTTCAACGGATACCGAAGCAAAGCCGCTGTATGTGCGCATGCAGGTGAAGCATCAGCAGCCGCCGGCGGATGGACCGATCGAGCACGGCTGGTACGAGCGGGAGATCGTCGTGGATCTGACCCCGTCCGAGGACGCCATCTTCAAGTCCTTCCGCCCGAACGCGCGCAACAGTATCCGGCGGGCTGAACGCGCCGGTGTGGAAATCCGCGTCATAGACCGCGGTGAGTGGGCCCGGGTCTTCCAGGACGAGCTTTACCCGATTCTTCAGGAGACCGCGGAGCGCGACGGATTCTCAAGCTTCTCGCCTGAGTACTACCAGGAGCTGCTGACGAGCCTGGGCGATCACCTGCGGGTTATGGTGGCGTACTCGCAGGACAGGGCGGTGAGCTGGCTCATCACCACGGAGTACCGCGGCTATTCCGTCTATTACTTCGCCGGCAGCACCCATGATGCGCGTAAGACCTTTGCGCCCTACCTGCTGCTCTGGGAGGCGTTCAAGCTCCTGAAGGCGAACGGAAACACTGCATGCGGACTGACCGGCATCGTGAGTGAGAACTACCCACAGCTGCAGAACGTGACCACCTTCAAGCGGAACTTCTCCAAGAACGTCGTTCATGTTCCAACGACATACGACATCCCGCTCGACCCGCGGAAGTACCGCCTTGTTCTCGGTGCGCTTACGGCCCGGCGGGCCCTGTCCAACAAGGGACGAGGGATCCTGATGGGGGCGGCGTCGTCGCTGTCGAAACTGCGCGCCCGCCGATCGGCAGCTGAGAATGGCTGACGTCGCGATTGTCGGTGCCGGACCCAACGGGTTGGCGGCCGGCGTCGTGATCGCCCGGGCGGGCCTGAGCGTCGAAGTCTTCGAGGCGGAACGGACCATTGGCGGCGGGTCCCGCACCATGGAGCTGCTCGAACCCGATCACCTGCACGACATCTGCTCCGCCGTGCACCCAATGGCGTTGGCTTCGCCTTTCTTCCGGAAATTCGGCCTGGCGGACCGGGTTGCGTTTGTGGTGCCCGAACTGTCCTACGCCAATCCGCTCGACGGCGGCCGGGCGGCGCTTGCGTACCGCGATCTTGGCCGAACGGCGCTTGGCCTGGGCCGGGATGGAACGGCGTGGCGGCGGCTTATGCGGCCGCTGGTTCAACACATCGACGGCGTTGTTTCGACCGGGCTCAACCAGTTCCTGCGGGTTCCGGAGCATCCGGTTGCTGCTGGGCTATTGGGCCTTGCCACGGTGGAGCAGGGTACGCCGCTGTGGAACCTCCGGTTCTCAACCGAGGAGGCCGCCGCACTGTTTACCGGGGTGGCCGCGCATGCGGTTGCGCCGCTGCCGACCCTGGCCTCCGCAGGTGCCGGCCTGACGCTTGGTGCGCTGGCGCATGCTGTCGGGTGGCCGATCCCGGTAGGGGGTTCTCAGGCGTTGGTCGCGGCGATGGCGGAGGATATCCGAGCCCACGGCGGGGTGATTCACACTGGGCGTCCGGTTGAGTCGCTCGCCGAGTTCGACGGTACGCGGGCGGTGCTTCTCGATGTCTCGCCACCCGTATTGCGCTCCTTGGCCGGCGGGCGGTTGCCCCAACGCTATGCAGCGGCGCTCGAGCGGTTCCGGTTCGGTGACGGGGCGTGCAAGGTGGACTTCATCCTGTCCGGTCCCGTGCCGTGGGCGAATCCGGAGGTGCGGTCTGCCGGCACGGTGCATGCCGGCGGTTCCCGGGCGGAAGTGGCCAATTCCGAGGCTGAAGTGGCGGCGGGGCGGCATCCCGAGAACCCGTATGTGCTGGTGTCACAGCCATCGCAGTTCGACCCCTCCCGCGCACCGCACGGCCGGCAAATTCTTTGGTCCTACTGCCACGTCCCCAACGGGTCGGACCGCGACATGACCGAGGCGGTGGTGCGCCAGATCGAGCGTTTCGCTCCCGGCTTCCGTGACGTCGTCGTCCGTTCACATACGACGACGGCGGCGGAAATGGAGCGCCACAACGCCAACTATGTGGGCGGTGACTTCAGCGGAGGCGCGGTCACTATTCCTCAGTTGCTGGCCCGCCCTGTGTTTGGGCCACGCCCTTGGCGGACGCCGCTGAAGGGCGTGTACCTGTGCTCCGCTTCGACTCCGCCCGGACCCGGCGTGCATGGCATGGGGGGCTTTCATGCGGCGAAGCTCGCGTTGAAGGACGTATTCGGGCTGGGTGTACCGGACTTGGGAGGGGAAAAATGAAGCGACACACGCGCGGACGTATCGCCCTTATGGCGGCCGTCTGCCTGGCAATCCTTGCGGGCTGCGGGATGGCTCAGAATGGGCCAGGCGGCCCTGGTGTGGAACCGCCCGGCAGTACGGAACCGGGCTCAAGCGCCGATTCGACGCCGACGGGAAACTCTGTGCCGCTTGACCTAGTCAATCTGTGGCGGGTGTCGGGAGCGGAAGGGGAAGACGTTGATACATGGCTTCGGTTAGAGGCGAAGGAGTTTCAGCTGTGGCGGGACTGCGGGATGATTTCGGGCGCCTGGGTGGCTGATGGCAGCGCATTTCTCGCTTCGACGAGCGGCGCGAGCGGGGAATGTGTGACTGGACCCGGCCTTCCCGGAATCGACTGGCTTGAAGTCGTCACACAGTTTCAAGCCAAAGGGGCTGGTTTTGAACTCGTGGGTGCGAATGACGAGGTCGTAGCGACTCTCACAGTGGATGGTGCCCCTGAACCGCTGCCCACCGCCGCCGAGTTCTATGCGGAGCCCCCGGTTATCACTGCCGAAGTGCGGGAGGCCATGCGTCCGGCAGCCCCGCTCGCGCCGCACCTGCGCCCGGCTACTGCGGATGAATTGCCCGGCCGCTGGGTACCAGCAGAGGGGAGCTCTTCGACTGACCCACATTTACTGATGAATGCGGATGGAACGTGGACCGGCACGGATGGGTGCAATGGCTCTACAGGGCGCTGGACGGCGGATGGGCGCGGCAGCCTGCTGACAACCTCGGGCGCATCGACCCTGATTGGTTGTGACGGTGTGAATGTGCCGTCATGGGTTGGGCTCGCGCGGACGGCAGGTTTCGACGGCGCTGTCCTGCTCCTGTTCAACATCGATGGCGAGCAACTCGGTTCGCTCCAACGGGGCTAGCGGGGCACCAATGCCGTCGCATGTTGTAGCGGTGGGGATACTGGTTTCTTCCGCCGGGCAGGTGCTCCTGTGTCGACGCAGTGCCGCGAAGCGCTGGTATCCGAACGTGTGGGACTTTCCCGGCGGACATGTCGAGGCGAACGAGTCACCATCCTGTGCGCTTGTCCGGGAGCTACGCGAGGAACTCGATATCGAGGCGGTCGTTCCGGCGGATGCGCGATGGACGTTCTCGTCGGACGTGCTCACGGCGCACGTCTACGTCGTCGAGCGTTGGAAAGGGACACTCCACAACGCTGCTCCCGACGAGCATGACGAACTGCGCTGGGTTTCGCCGGGCGACGCCGCGTCGATGGACCTG
The DNA here is from genome assembly GCF_054511355.1 of Arthrobacter tecti. Taxonomy (NCBI): domain Bacteria; kingdom Bacillati; phylum Actinomycetota; class Actinomycetes; order Micrococcales; family Micrococcaceae; genus Arthrobacter; species Arthrobacter tecti. The sequence goes on along the minus strand of NZ_JBTNCT010000012.1, from coordinate 76,507 downwards.
GCTCATCCGGAGTGGCTGCACCTGATCGAAGTCACGCTCAAAAGGGGCCAGGAATGAGCAGGAGCACTTGCACTCAGGAAGCATCTCCGCCCAGCACGTCCACGTGCACATGGTCGAGGTGACGGAGTATCTCGTTGCTTGGGTCAGGGGCGTCGTAGTCATGCCATTGGCCTCGGGAGATGTGTGCGCTCCAGAATTGGTCGTCGAAGATCACGTACTGGATGTTGAGGTCTCCGGCATGGGCGACCAGCCAGTGCGCCAGCATCCACCCCTGGCGCCGGTTCTCCTCGCTAACCGGGCGGAAAAAGACGTCGATGGCCCGGCCGTCGTAGTGCGTCGAGTCCCCACCGTGTCCCTGGTCGACGCCGCCCGGAGCAAACCCGCCCAGGCTCTGCTCGCCGAACACTTCGGTCATCGCCTCACGCAACTGTTCGGCGCGCGGGGTCAAGCCGGTAGCGGTCAACTGCTGAACCTCCAGGTCCTGGGCAGCTGAACCCCGGCACGACAGACTGGGACCAGCGTCATCGGGCGGCCCGTTGGCCAGGCGTTGCAATACTGCCTCATCGATGCCCGTGGTGTCCGGTGCCTCCATCCCGCGGACACGCAGCGCAACCGCGGTAGTAGCCAGTTGCGCCTCGTCACGATCGAGGGTTATTTCACCCTCCGAGGTCTCGACCACGCACTCAGCCGCCGGCAGCAAACCATCCGCACCGCTCACGCCCCTGAGTAAGCCTGGACCGAGGAGCACCAATACTGTTGCGAGCACTACGAACAGAAGAAGGCTAAAGAGCAGGCGGACTGGACGACGCCCGCTCGGATCGGTATCGCGATGTGTGGTCGTAAGAGCAGCGATGACACAACCCTTTCGACGCTTTGGAGGAGGTGCAACTGGTGGGTTTAACTCACCGCTGCGGCCGGTAGTTCCTGTCGCCCCGTCCGGCCGAGGGGTCCAGGGAACAGCAACGCCCCGGCCGGTGTTCGATGAGGAGGAGGTAGAACATGCGACAAGTCATCGTCATCGGAGCAGGACAGGCCGGACTCTCCGCTGCCTACTATCTGCAGCGCCAAGGGCTAAATTCGGAGCGGGACTTCCTCGTCCTTGACTCCAACGAGGGCCCGGGCGGCGCGTGGCGGCACCGCTGGGACTCGCTCACCTTCGGTACGGCACACAACATCCATGACCTGCCCGGCATGGAGCTCGGTATCCCCGATCCCACGGAACCGGCGTCGAAAGTCGTTGCTCGCTACTACGGCCGTTACGAGCAGGAGTTCAGGCTCAGGGTCCTCCGCCCGGTCAAAGTCCATGCCGTGAAGGACCAGCAGGGCGCCCTTCAGATCCACACCGACAACGGCACCTACACAACCCGGCTGCTCATCAACGCAACCGGTACCTGGGATCGCCCATACTGGCCCCACTACCCCGGCCGTGAGATATTTCGCGGCAGACAGCTGCACACCCGTGACTTCACAAGCGCCGGCGAATTCCGGAATCAGAGTGTCGTTGTGGTGGGTGCGGGCACTTCCGCGGTGCAATTCCTCCTCCAACTGAACGACGCCGGCGCCAGAACCACCTGGGTAACCCGAAAGCCGCCCAACTTCACCGAGCGGACGTTCGACGCCGAGTGGGGCCGCGACGTCGAACGCCAGGTGAGCGCGCGCACGAAAGCCGGGCTGCCGCCGTCGAGCGTTGTCTCCGTCACCGGACTGCCGCTCACGGACCAGTACCGCGCCGGAATCGAGGCAGGGACCCTGCGCTCCGCAGGTCCGCTCAAGCGGATCACCGAAACAGGGATAGAGCTCGACGACGGCACGGCAGTCCCGGCTGACGCAATCCTCTGGGCAACCGGGTTTCGTCCGGCGCTGGATCACCTGACACCGCTGAAATTGCGTGAGCCCGGAGGCGGAATCCGGATGGATGGCGTCCGGGTGCTGAAGGACAGCAGGGTGTTGCTGGTCGGCTACGGTTCATCGGCCTCCACCCTCGGAGCCACCAGGGCAGGTCGGGCGGCGGCGATGCAGGCCGTTCGGCAGCTTGGTGCGGACGCGAGACTGGCTGGCTAGGGATTCATGGGCGGGCCGATGGACCACAATAGGGGAATGACGCATCACCCCCACGCAGTGCCGCCGCCCAGGACGCGACGCCTTAAGGGCCCCATCATCCTGATGGCCCTACCGGCAGCGGTCATTGTGCTTCTGGCGGTTGTCTATGCGGTGTTGCTTGCCACGCCGCTGGGCACCGATCCCAACGCCGCGGGCATCTTCCTCCCGCTGGCCCTTCTTGTGGGAGCGGCACTCGTAGTGGGGGTTCCAGTATTTCTCGGTGGCCTGATCTGGCTGTTGGTCAGGTTGGGACGCCAGGACGCGTCAGCCGGAATGCGCGGATAATCCAACTTTGCCACGTCAACCCGGCGGCGAGTAAGCTTGGTCACGATCCACCCACAATTTCATAGCCTTTGACCCGCAGCGGGAGAGATCTGCCGTTGACAAGACATCCGGCAGGCGCCGTAGGAGCAAATCCTCCCCAGGAATCTCTCAGGCCCAGCACCGCAGCGGAAAGGCAACTCTGGAAAGCAGTCCGGCCGCATGACAGCCGCACTCACCGACGGTGCAATGCGAAGAACACTATTCGCGGAATCTCTCAGGTCCAATACAGAGCGGGGAGGAACTCGACCACAGTCCGCATAAACCGCGGGCCTGATCTACGGAGTTCCTCATGACCTCGCCCACGGAATCTACTTTCTCCGACCGCCACATCGGCCCTCGCTCGAGCGACGCCGAACAGATGCTCAAGGTCCTCGGCTACCCGAGCCTGGACAAGCTCGTTGACGTGGCGGTACCGGCAAGCATCCGGTCCGCCGAGGCACTCGACCTACCCGTTGCACGCAGCGAGTCCGAGGTGCTGGCCGAACTCCGCAGCATCGCCGCAAAGAACAAGACCGCCGTCCAGATGATTGGACAGGGCTACTACGACACGGTGACGCCTCCCGTGATCCGCCGCAACGTCCTCGAATCGCCGGCCTGGTACACCGCCTACACTCCGTATCAGCCCGAAATTTCGCAGGGCCGGCTCGAAGCGCTGCTGAACTTCCAGACAATGGTCCAGGACCTCACCGCCCTGCCAATCGCCAACGCATCACTGCTCGACGAAGCCTCCGCAGTTGCCGAAGCCGTCCTCCTCATGCGCCGCTCCGGCAAGAACAAGGGCCGCACGGTCCTCGACGCTGATTGCCTGCCCCAGACCGTCGCCGTCGTGAAGGGCCGCGCAGAGGCGCTCGGCTTCGAGATCGAGGTCGCGAACCTCGCAGACGGACTGCCTGAGGGCGACATCAACGGCGTCGTCCTCCAGCAGCCCGGCACGTCCGGTGCCATCCGCAACCATGCCGACATCATCGCGAAAGCGCACGACGGCGGCGCCCTGGTCACGGTCGCAACCGACCTTCTTGCGCTCACCCTCATTACCCCTCCGGGTGAGCAGGGCGCCGATATTGCTGTCGGCTCCGCCCAGCGGTTCGGCGTTCCACTGTTCTTCGGCGGCCCGCACGCGGCCTTCATGGCTGTGCGTAAGGGCCTTGAGCGCATGCTTCCCGGGCGCTTGGTCGGTGTCTCCAAGGATTCCGGCGGCGCTGCCGCCTACCGCCTCGCGCTGCAGACCCGCGAACAGCACATCCGCCGCGAGAAGGCGACCTCCAACATCTGCACCGCGCAGGCACTCCTCGCGATTGTGGCCAGCATGTACGGGGTCTACCACGGCCCAGATGGCCTGAAGGCGATCGCCGAGCGGGTACACGGCAAGGCTGCGAAGCTTGCGAAGGCGCTGCCCGGTACCGTGCACCAGCAGTTCTTCGACACCCTCCTCGTGAAGGTGGACAACGCAGCTGACGTCCTCGCCAAAGCCGAAGAGCGGGGCATCAACCTGCGGCCGGCCGGTGAAAACCTCATCGGCATTTCCTGCGACGAAACCACCACCGACGCACACCTGCAGACTCTCGCCGAGGTTTTCGGCGTCGAACTGCCGGGCGTCGCCGAGGGAACGATTCCCGCCGAGTTGCAGCGGACGTCGTCGTACATGACCCACCCGGTGTTCTCGCTCCACCGTTCCGAGACGCAGATGCTCCGCTACCTGCGCCGCCTCTCCGACCGCGACCTGGCGCTGGACCGGACCATGATCCCGCTGGGTTCATGCACCATGAAGCTCAACGCCACAGTGGAGATGGAACCCATTTCGTGGCCCGAGTTCGCAACCATCCACCCCTTCGCTCCCACGCACCAGACCGAGGGCTGGCGCCAGCTGATCGAGGACCTCGAGGGCCGGCTCGCGGAAATCACCGGCTACGCCGCGGTCTCGATCCAGCCGAACGCCGGATCGCAGGGCGAGCTCGCCGGACTGCTGGCCATCCGCAACTACCACCTCTCCCGCGGCGACGAAGCCCGCACCGTATGCCTCATCCCCTCGTCGGCACACGGCACCAACGCGGCGTCGGCAGTGCTTGCCGGCATGAAAGTGGTGGTGGTCAAGACCGCCGAAAACGGCAACATTGACCACGATGACCTCAAGGCCAAGATCGAGGCCAACAAGGACACCCTGTCCGCCATCATGATCACCTACCCCTCCACCCACGGCGTGTTCGAGGAAGATGTCCGCTGGGTGTGCGACCAGGTCCACGGCGCAGGCGGACAGGTCTACATCGACGGCGCGAACCTCAACGCGCTGGTCGGCCTCGCCAAGCCGGGCGAGTTCGGAGGCGACGTGTCGCACCTGAACCTGCACAAGACCTTCTGCATCCCGCACGGCGGCGGCGGACCCGGCGTCGGGCCCGTTGCGGTTGCTGCGCACCTCGCGCCGTTCCTGCCGGGGGATGCGAACAATGGACACGGCAACCCGGCCGGCGTGCCGATTTCCGCCTCGCGCTACGGTTCGGCCGGCGTGCTGCCAATCTCCTGGGCTTATGTGGCGCTGATGGGCAGCGAGGGCCTGACGGCGGCGACCAAGTCCGCACTGCTGGCCGCGAACTATGTCGCATCCCGCCTGAATGAGCACTTCCCGGTGCTCTACTCCGGTGAAAACGGCCTGGTTGCACACGAGTGCATCCTCGACCTGCGGGCGCTGACCGCAAAGACCGGCGTTACGGCCGAGGATGTCGCCAAGCGCCTCATCGACTACGGTTTCCACGCACCGACCCTCAGCTTCCCGGTCGCCGGCACGCTGATGGTGGAGCCTACGGAGTCAGAGGACCTCGGCGAGCTGGACCGCTTCGTGGACGCGATGATCGCGATCAAGGGTGAGATCGACCGCGTCGGTGACGGCGAGTGGGAACTCGAGGAGAGCCCGCTCCGCCAGGCCCCCCACACGGCACAGGCCCTCATCAGCGACAGCTGGTCGCAGGCCTACCCGCGTGAAACGGCGGCGTACCCACTTCGGACCTTGCGCCACGACAAGTACTTTCCGCCGGTACGCCGGATCGACGGCGCCCACGGTGACCGGAACCTTGTGTGTTCGTGCCCTCCAATCGAAGCGTTTGAAGACTAAGGATCGCCATGACAAAGCAGACCGCTCTTTACGCCCAGCACCAGGAGCTCGGTGCAGCCTTCACGGACTTCGGTGGCTGGCAGATGCCGCTGAAGTACCGCAGCGAACTCGAGGAACACCACACCGTTCGCCGCACGGCAGGCCTCTTCGACCTCTCGCACATGGGCGAGGTTCTCGTTACCGGTCCGCAGGCGGCCGAGTTCCTCAACTACGCGCTGGTGGGCAACCTGGCTGCCATCGCCGTCGGCAAGGCCAAGTACTCGCTGATCTGCAATGAGGACGGCGGCGTGATTGACGACCTCATCACCTACCGCCTCGCAGATGACCGGTTCCTGGTGGTTCCCAACGCGTCGAACGCCGACACCGTCGCTGCCGAGCTCCAGCAGCGCGCCGCCAACTTCGATGTGACTGTGCAGGACCAGTCCGAGGAAACCTCCCTCATCGCCGTCCAGGGCCCCAACGCTGAAGCGATCCTGCTTGGCATCGCAGCGGCCGGGGACCAGGAGGCCATCACCTCCCTGAAGTACTACGCGGCAGTCCACGTCGAGCTGGCCGGCCAGCGGGTACTGTTGGCCCGCACCGGCTACACCGGCGAGGACGGCTTCGAACTCTTCATCGAAAACGGCCAGGCGGCACAGCTGTGGAAGGCCGTGGCTGAGGCTGGAACTGATCACGGGCTCGCCCCCTGTGGCCTTGCCTCGCGCGACTCGCTCCGGCTCGAAGCGGGAATGCCCCTGTACGGGCACGAGCTGGGACTGGACACCAATCCTTTCGAAGCCGGCCTCGGCGGTGTCGTCAGCCTGAAGAAGACGGACAACTTTGTTGGACGGTCCGTACTCGAGCCGCTGAAGGGACAGACGCTGGCACGGAAACTGGTTGGCCTGCGCGCGTCCGGCCGCCGCTCGGCACGCGCCGGGTACGACGTCGTCCTGGATGGACGCACTGTCGGCACCGTGACTTCCGGCCTGCCCAGCCCGACCCTCGGCCACCCGATCGCGCTGGCCTACGTCGAGACCGAACTCACCGAGCCCGGCACGGAGTTGCAGGTTGACCTGCGCGGACGCCCCGAAGGGTTCACCGTTGTCGAGTTGCCCTTTTACAAGCGCCCTGGCAAAGCATGACAATCAGCGCCTTTGACCTCTTCAAGATCGGGATAGGTCCGTCAAGTTCGCATACCGGCGGCCCGATGACGGCTGCCTACCTGTTCACAGAAATCCTCAAGGCCAAGGCGCTGCTCGGTGAGACCCGCCGGGTGCGGTCAGAATTGTTCGGCTCCCTCGGTGTTACCGGGCACGGGCACGGCACGGTTAAGGCTGTCATCCTCGGGCTTGAGGGTGAGCAGCCGCACCTCACCGATCCCGAACGGGCAGAACCCCGCGTCGAAGAGATCTCGGAGTCGAAGGTGCTTCGGCTTGCGGGTACGCAGGACGTCGCCTTCGATCCCAACGAGGACCTGATTCTGCACCGCAAGCAGCGGCTCGACTACCACACGAATGGCATGCGCTTTGAGGCATATGCCGAGGATGGCATGCTTCTGTTCGCCCGTGAATATTACTCGGTCGGCGGTGGATTCGTGCTGGACGAGGACCAGATCGGTGCCGATCTTGCGGACAACGCGCCGCTGGCGGTGCCCTACCCCTTCGAATCCGGTGAGCAGCTGCTCGGGATTGCGGCTGCCACCGGCAAGTCCTTCTCCGAGATCGTGATGGCCAATGAGCTGGTGTCCCGATCGGAGGCAGACGTCCGGAAGAGCCTCCTGAAGATCTGGGAGGTCATGCAGGACACCATCCGAAGGGGCTCCACCAACAGTGGTGTGCTGCCCGGTGGACTGAACGTCCGTCGTCGTGCCGCCCGCCAGTTGGAACTTCTCCGCAAGGAAGCCGACCCCAACGACCACCTCAGCACCATGGAGTGGGTCACGCTGTTCGCGCTCGCAGTGAACGAGGAGAACGCGGCTGGTGGCCGGGTGGTTACCGCGCCCACCAACGGAGCGGCCGGCATCATTCCGTCTGTCCTTAAGTACTACACAGACTTTGTGCCGGGAGCCGACGACGACGGCGTCATCCGCTTCCTGCTCGCCGCCACCGCAGTCGGCGCCCTCTTCAAGAAGAACGCCTCTATTTCCGGCGCCGAGGTCGGATGCCAGGGGGAAGTCGGATCGGCGTGCGCCATGGCGGCCGCCGGCCTCGCGGAGGTGCTCGGCGGAACACCGGAGCAGGTGGAGAATGCCGCCGAGATCGGCATCGAGCACAACCTCGGATTGACATGCGACCCGGTCGGTGGGCTGGTGCAGATTCCATGCATCGAACGGAATGCAGTCGGGGCGATGAAGGCGATCACCGCGGCGCGGATGGCCGTGCGAGGCGACGGCCAGCACTTCGTCTCACTCGACGCCGCCATCAAGACCATGCGCGAGACCGGCGCCGACATGATGGACAAGTACAAGGAAACCGCACGCGGCGGGCTCGCCCTGAACGTCGTGGAATGCTGATTGAAGACTTCCACAGGGCTGCCCGCCCGCATTGAGATCATCCCGAGCAGCAACATCGTTGCCCGTCTTCGTCTGTGCGTTCCGGATGGCTCGACCATTACAGTCACCTGCCTGCCGCACCACGGTCCTGCTGCGACAGTTCGGCAGTCAGTCGAACTGGCTGAACAGGGATACCGTGCGGTGCCGCATCTCGCCGCCCGGTCCATCGCTTCCCGCCAGCAGTTGCGGGAGTTCACGCAGCGGCTGAACGAGGCCGGAGTGAAGGACATCTTCGTGATCGCCGGTGACGCGCGCACGCCCGAGGGTCCCTATGCCTGGAGCCTGCCTCTCATGGAGGAGATTGCCGGACTGGGCTCGTTCAAACTCGGCGTAGCGGCTTATCCCGAAGGCCACCCCACGGTTCAAGGGCCTGAGTTGACGCAACTGTTGCTCAAGAAGCAGGAACTGGCTGGCTGGGCTGTGACGCAGATGTGTTTCTCAGGGCCAGTCCTTGGCGATTACCTGAACCGCTTGAGGTCCGACGGCGTCACCCTACCCGTGTGGGCGGGCGTACCCGGGCGTGTGCGCAGGACGCGCCTGATCTCCCTCGCGGGGAAGATCGGCGTGGGGCCGTCGCTGAAGTTCGCACAGCGCAGCGGATCGTTGCTGCGCAACGTGCTGGCGCCGTCGTCGTACAACCCTGCGCGACTGGTCCGTTCGATTGAAGAGGCAGGCGGCTTTGCCGGGCTGCACGTGTACAGCTTCAACGACGTGGAGCGGCTCGGGGTCTAGGCTGTTGCGTTCAGGCTCACCACAAGGGCCAGAAACGCCGCAGCACACAGCACGCTGCGGACGGTGTTCCAGCGGACCCACCTGGCTTCGAATCCGCGGCGAACGGATTGATCATTGTGCCCTCGTTCAAGCCGCAGGTTCAGAGGAATGTTGACCGCGAACGTGATTCCGAGACCCACCGAGTAGAGCACGAGGCCAAGCCCGATCGGGAGGGCCGCAACCTGCGGGCCGGAAAGATCGAGCAGCAGAGCCAGCGCCGGAAACAGGAATGCGCCGAAGAAAATCAGCGCAAACAGCGGGTTCTGAATGGCCCTGTTGATGGCGACCATCGACCCGACAAACGCGGCATCATCGACGTGGCGCAGCCCAGGCATCACGGCGACCGAGAAGGCGAAGAAAAGGCCCGTCATGAGCCCTGTGCAGATCGTTGCAAGGCTCAGCGTCAGCTGCAGCATGGTGGTGTCTCCTCAATAGTGGTTCCCTCTCCATCCAACCGGGCAACGTCGATTGGTTCCATGCTCCAGCGGTGCTGCTCCATGCGCGATCGTCTAAGGTGAGGGCGTGATCACGCTGATGGACGACACCCTGGCGAGCCTGATGGATGGCCCCAGGGCGCACGGGGCGTTCCTCCTTGAATCGGTGCTCCATCCACCCTGGGGGCTACGGATCGAAGACGAGGCGCCGCTGTCCCTGGTGACCATGGTTTCAGGCGAGGCGTGGATCCTGCGGGATTCGGAAGAGCCCGTCCTCCTCCGGGAGCAGGACGTTGCGGTCCTTCGAGGGCCACACCCGTACACGATCGCCGACACACCGCACACGCCGCCGCACGCAGTTGTCCGCCCGGGACAGGTGTGTACGAACGTGTCCGGGGAGTCGATGGCAGGTGATATCTCGCCGGGTACGCGGCGTTGGGGCAAGAAGCCCGACGGCGGTTCCGCCGTCATGCTCAGCGGAACCTACCAGCAGCGCACCGAGATCGGGATGCGGCTGCTTGCGGCGCTGCCGCCCGTCCTTGTTCACACCCCCGCCGACGACGACGTCGCGCTGGTACGGCTCCTGTCCGCGGAAATGGGCCTCGACCGCCCAGGGCAGGAGTTGGTGCTCGACCGCATACTTGATCTCCTGTTGGTGAAGATCGTACGCTCCTGGCTGTCGTCACCGCGATCCGGAGCGCCCCAGTGGTGCCTGGCCCAGAGCGATCCCGTGGTCGGTGCGGCACTGCGCGTGATGCACAAGAACCCCGAGCTTGGCTGGACGGTGGCACGCCTGGCGGAACGAACCGGGGTCTCCCGGGCAACCTTCGCCCGCAAATTCACCACCCTGTTGGGCGAATCTCCCATGAACTACCTCACCAGCCGGAGGCTCTCGCTCGGCGCGGATCTACTGATGGAACCGGACTCCACCCTCAGCGCCGTTGCGCGCCGCGTGGGTTACAGCAGCCCCTTCGCGTTCAGTGCGGCCTTCAAGCGCGAGCGTGGGATGAGTCCGCTGGAACACCGCCGTCGGACACTCGGCGTCACGGCGGGCTCACTCACTGCCGCCGAATAGCCCCTGCCGACGGAACATGCGACGGACGCGCATGAACCTGAGCCGCTGAACCATGGAAGGTCTGGCGGGCGTGAACTGGAATGAATCCATGGAAACTTCACGCACAGACAATTCACCGATCCTCGTTATCGGCTCGACCGGCAAGACCGGCCGCCGCGTGGCAGAGCGGCTGACGGCCAAGGGGTTCAACGTCCGCAGCGGATCCCGGAACGCTGAAATCCCGTTCGACTGGGACCACCAGGAGACGTGGGCGCATGCGCTAGCCGGAACACGTGCTGCCTACATCACCTACTACCCGGACCTTGCCTTCCCTGGGGCGTCCGATCTCATTGCCGAATTCTGCCAGGTTGCGGTGGAGCATGGCGTTCAGCGCCTCGTCCTGCTCTCCGGCCGCGGTGAACCGGCCGCCAGGGCAAGCGAGAAGTCCGTGGAGGACTCCGGCGCAGAGTGGACCATCCTCCGGTGCAACTGGTTCAATCAGAACTTCGACGAGTCCTTCTTCCTGGAACCGGTGCTCTCCGGAGAGATCGCCATACCGGCCGGCGATGCAGTTGAACCCTTCGTCGACGCGAACGACATTGCCGACGTGGCTGTGGCCGCCCTGACTGAGCAGGGGCACCACGGCGAAGTGTACGAGCTGAGCGGCCCCCGGCTGCTGAGTTTCGCGCACGTCGCGGCAGAGTTGAGTGCAGCGACCGGGCGGACCATCCGGTACGCGCCGGTCTCGCCGCAGGAGTATCGGGCCATCCTCGCTGAAGCGGGACTTCCCGGTGACTTCCTCGAGCTGTTCACTATGATCCTCGACGGGCGTAACGCCAGCGTCACGGACGGTGTTCGGCGTGCGCTCGGCCGCGAGCCGAGGGATCTCAGTGACTTTGCCCGTGAGGCTGCTGCCACCGGCGTTTGGGCCACTTCCAGGCTGGCTGGCCGCTAGGCTCGTTCGCGCTCTTCGAGCCATTCGGCATAGGTGGTTCCGCACGCCGCCCCGTCCTGGACCAAATTCGCGCCGTTGCGCCAGTAGCGGCCGAGCGCACCGGGGGCAGGAAGCGGAATTTTCGGCCCCCGTACGCCCGTGAACTGTCGATAGATCCGCGCCATCACGGCCATGTCGAGTTGTTCGGGTCCCCCGACCGTGACGTTCTTCGGCCCGGAGTTCAGTGCCGCGTCCACCAGGGCTTTTGCGGCGTCGGCGGTCGCAATGGTCTGGAAGCGGGCGCCCCGAAGCACGGGTGTGATGCCGACCTTCCTGCCGCCGTCGAAAATCCCGGTGACAAGGTTGTGGAACTGGGTTGTCCGAACAACCACAGATTCTCCATCGGAATCCCGGTACGCCTGCTCTTGAGCCGCCTTCGCCTGGTAGTAAGCGAACCGCACCTGATCCACGTTGACGATTGAGAGAACGACGACGCGCGGAACCTGAGCCGAGCGTGCCGCTTCGGCAATGTGCCGGGCAGCGACCGGCAGCTGTTTCCGGGTCGTGCCGAACTTGCCGTCCATGGCGTCGATTACAACATCGACACCGTGCATTGCCTCAGCCAATCCCGCACCGGTGGAGGCATCCCCGGCAAGGTACTCGGCGCCGTCGTGCCGGGCCTTGGATTTGTCCGGGCGGCGGCTCAGCCCGCGGGTGCCGAGCCCGCGGTGCAGGCACTCCTTCACCACTTCGCGGCCGGCAAGCCCGGTGGCACCGATGACAAGTACGCGAGACATGGGCTCAGCCTACGCCTGCCCTGAGCGGGCGAGACAGCTCGACGACGGCGTCCTTGTACGCCGCGGGGATCTCGTCGATGAAGGCATCCGTGTCGCGGTACTCGATGCCGCCCATCGCATTCCGCAGATGCTGTTATGGATTGTGCTGGCGGCGTATGTAGTCGGGCATCCCTGGCACAGTGAAGGCAACTTTCCCATGGTCGGGTGAGTAGATCAGGCCCTTGGCAAGGAGTTGCGCGCGTGCGGCGGCGAGGCTGCTTGGTTTCGTGTTGAGGCGACGAGCGATCTCGGTGGTTGATGACTCTTTGGCGTCATCTTCCGCCATCACCCGCAGGTAGAGTCGTTCGCTCTTGGTTGCACGATCCCACCGGGACGGGAAGAACCCCGTGTCCAAGTGTGCCATTCCCGCATCGACAGCCAGTTCGCGTCTGTGGCGGTGAAGAGTGGTTCGGGCGCCAAGTCCCAAATGGAGCGTCCATACTCCTGGAGGAAGTAGGGGTACCCGTCCGCCGCGTTCACTAATAGGTCGAGGGCATCGGAGGTGTAGCCGGCGCGGAAGGCCTGGGCGGGTCGACTGAGGGCGGCTCGTGCCGCATCAGGGGAGAGAGGACCGATCCGACGGTAATCGAAGAGGCGTTCCGCGTAGCTTCGGGACGCGCTGAGGATGGACGGAAGGTTGGGTAGTCCTGCGCCGATGACGTAGAACGGCCAATCCCTCTGCCCGGCCGCGTGCTGTGCGGCAATCAATGCCGATAGAAGGTCATCGTCGAGGTCCTGCATCTCATCGATGAACATCGCGAATCCGGCATTCTCTTCCCGCATGGCAAGCGAGATGTCCTCTACGAGCTCTTCGATGTCAATGGACATTTGACCTGTATCAGCACGTCCGGGCTGGGCTTCGACACCGAGTGTTACGCCTGCGACCCCGACGCTGACGCTAAAAGATGCGATCGTTTCGAGGGCATCTTTCCAACGCTGACCCATCGATGGTTGTTCAAGCGACGTGCGGCGGTTACGAGCTCCCGCGCCAGTCGGGATCTGAGTGACTCCTGCCCAGCCGCCGATGTCTTGCCTTCGAGGTAGACGGTAACCCAACCGGCTCCCTCCGCTGAAGCGCGAAAATGATTCAGGAGAACCGTCTTTCCCACGCCACGAAGACCGGAAAGGACCATTCCGCGATTGTGGAGACCGTGCTTTGCGCGCTGCAAGAGAACCGCGAAAGTCTCGGTCTCGGCACCGCGTCCCTCCATCGCCGGTGGACGCAGGCCTGATCCAGGGGCATATGGGTTCGATGTCCGGTCCATATCGAGAACTATACGTTTGTATTGTAAAAACTAAATACGACCACATATTTCCTGATCGTCTCGAGTGGGGCGCGACGACGGCGGGCTGCGGCTGGGTGCCGCAGGCCGCCGTCGTCGTGCTGTTGTGTTCCTTAGTCGCCCTTCACGTTCACGATCTGGCGGAGGGTGTGCCGGATCCGGACCAGGTCGTGGGCGTCCTCCATGACCACGTCGATGTCCTTGTACGCCGCGGGGATCTCATCGATGAAGGCATCCGTGTCGCGGTACTCGATGCCGTGCATCGCGTCTCGCAGCTGGTCACGAGTGAAGGCCTTCCGGGCTGCCGTCCGGCTGTACTCGCGCCCGGCACCGTGCGGTGCCGAGTTGAGCGCGGGCGGGAACCCCAGGCCCTCGACAACGTACGACGCCGTGCCCATCGACCCGGGAATCAGGCCCGGACGCCCCGGTGAGGCATCGATCGCACCCTTTCGGCTGAGCCACACCTTCCTGCCATAGTGCGTCTCCTGGGCGGTGTAGTTGTGGTGGCAGTTGATCCTTTCCTGCTCCTGCACCTGGGTGCCGGTCCAGTGGGACAGGTCCTTGATCACCCGGTCCATCATCTCCTCACGGTTCAGCAGCGCGAAGTTCTGGGCCCACCGCAGCTCGCGGATGTAGTGCCAGAACTCGTCATCGCCCTCAACCAGGTACGCAAGATCGTTGTCGGGCAGGTCGATGTACCGCTTGCGGCACTGTTCCAGCGCAACCTTGATGTGCCGCTGCGCGATCTTGTTACCCACCCCACGTGACCCACTGTGGAGGAACAGCCAAACGCCGTCGTCCTCGTCCAGGCTCACCTCGATGAAGTGGTTGCCCGAACCCAGGGTGCCGAGCTGATGCGCCCACTGGCCGGTGTAGGACGCGGGATCGAACCCGGCCTGCTCCGCCTCACGGGTCAGCCGCTCGACTCTCGGCTCAGCCGAAGCCACGATCTTCCGGTTGCTGTGTCCCGCGGACAGGGGAATGGACCGCTCGATCGACTGGCGCAGCGTCTTCCGGTCAAGACCATCAAGGTCGCGCGCCGAGAACTGTGTGCGTACCGCGGTCATGCCGCACCCGATGTCCACACCCACCGCGGCGGGAATGATCGCGCCGAGAGTCGGAATGACTGAGCCAACGGCGGCACCCTTTCCGAGGTGCGCGTCGGGCATGCTCGCCAGGTGCGGGAAGATGAACGGCATCGATGCCGTCTTGAGGTTCTGTTCGCGTGTCTTCTCGTCAAGGATGCTGGCGAAGTTGATGTAGGTGGAGCTGACCTTTTCCATGATTGATCCAATGGTTGTGCTGGGTGTGCGAAATGCTGAGTTTTGCCTGATGGAGGCGAAGAGAGGCCGATGCCGGCCGGGTAAAACGGGGCTCTTTAGTGCGGCGCTTAGCGCTGTCGCAAGTCCGAGCGTTTGCCGTAGTTCGGGCTGCAGCAGTTGTGCCGCTTAAGGAGTTGCCCGGTAAATGGTTGCGGGCACACGAAAGCGGCGGACGGCTTGAAATACCGTTCGCTTTCGTTACCGAGGCTGGAACCCAGCCTGCCCGCTATTTCCATCCGGCCAGCGTAGCACAGTGGTTGAAGACTCCCAATGGGTGAGCATCTGGGTGCGCTTCCCAAGGCGACAGTCTTTCCCCAAGGTGCACGCGGGACGATGAGGCGTCTCCCAGCGGCGGCTGGGAACGCCGCTACGTCCGCTGGAGGAACCATGAACGTGGAAATCGTCGGTGCGCTGGTCCTGTTGCTCACCCTGGTGGTCTTGTGTGTTCGCTTCGTTACACCATCACGACGACGACGCTCGCCCGCGCCGTCATCGATATCCCTCGAAGACCAACGCTTGCTCCCGTTCTTCAGCCTCACGCGGGGTCAGTGGCTTGCGCTCACGGACCATCAACGGGCAACCCTGCGGGAACAGGCCTATCGCGGCATGTTCTGATCAGGGCTCACAGCGGGGTGAACTCATCCACCGCGTCCCGCAGCCACGGCGATGCCCCGCGCTCTTCGGAGATCTGTTCCCGCTCACGCAATGCCACATCGGGATGATCGGTGACAATCCCGTCTACCCCGAGACGAAGAAAGTTGCGAATGGACCCGGTGTCATTGACCGTCCACACAAGGAGCGGCTGATCGTGTGCCCGCGTGTACTCAATGAATTCTTCCCTGAAGAATGACTGCTCCACCAGAAGGAAATCGCTCGGCACGTGGGTCACATTGCCGATGCTTGCCGCGACGGTCCGGCCAACGGTGAGGTCCGGCCGCTTGGTCTTCAGCTCCCGCACCGCGTCAACGCTGAGTGAGTGATAGATGTGCTTGGAGGTTGAGCCCATGGCGTCGAGCTCAGCAAGGAAGTTGTCCACGTAGCCGGGGGATTCGTGCCCGTGAAGCTTGAGTTCGATCATCAGGGTGACACCCAGCTCTTCGGCCCGCGCGACGTACGACCTCATGGAAGACATCGTGTCGCTGAAGCCGCCCACGCTGACGGTTGTATTGGTTGCTTCTTCGAGTGTCAGTTCGTAGGTGTTGACGTTCCGGCCGGACACCAGCCACAGGTTGGTGTCGTGGCTGAGGATGAAGCCGCCGTCGCGCGTTTCCTGAACGTCGATCTCCACGAAGTCCGGTTGTACGGCGGCTGCCGCCTCAAGAGCGCTTATCGTGTTCTCAACCCCGCCGCCAACGAACCCGCGGTGAGCGATCACAGCAGTGCCGCCCTCATCAAGGGCCGCTTCCGGGGCGGTGGGGCCGGCCGAAGGGAATGCTGACGCCGACGTGAGCACAAGAACGCTCACCAACCCCGCTCCGACTATTGCTGAACCGGTAGCGCGTTTGGGCCGGTCGCGCGGTGTAGGTGCTGCGGGAAGGCCTGCGTGCGCTGTTTCCTGTCGGTGGGCGGCGGTGAGCGCGTGCACGATCACCACTACGGCCATGCAGAGAATGACGGCGGACCCGACAGCAACCGCTCCATAGCCGACAGAAGCCAGGATCGGTGAAATCGCCGGGAAGGCCTGATCCGCCCAGCTCGTCCCGAGGAGAAAAGCCCCAGCAAGAACCGAAGTAGCGATCAGCCCTACGGCCGCTACCCCCAGCACCAACAGTGCCACGCGAACAGACTGTCCCCGGGTGGCCGCGACACTGGCGGCGACGGCGCGGAACGCGGTCTTGCCCTCGATTACCATCAGCGGGAAAGTGAAAATGAGCCGGAGGTTCAGGTAAACCGCCACCGCGATTGCTGCGCCGTAGAGCACCGCACTGACCGGAGTCTTCATCATCTCGCCGCTGATGAACAGCGGAACTGCGATGTCGCGCGTGATGCTCGAGAACCACCCAAAACCCCCGAGCGGCATGATGAGGAACACGTAGATGAGCAGCAGCGGCGACTGGTAGTGCAGCACGCTCCTCAGAGCCCGCCCCACATCAGCTAGCACTGGCCGCAGCTGCAAGGGTTTCCCGCATTGTTGCCTGTTTGCGATCACAATGACGGTGATCAGTTGAAGGCTTACTGCCGTCAGGGCGATCATCGCCAGAAGGACAAGCAGTACGACGGCGGTAGGTTGGCTTAGAACCTCAGTCAGGTTCCGGTCGGTGATGCTTGCAACGCCGGCACTGCTCAGCACCAGCTGGAACAGGACGGCGATAGCGGGCGCGACCGCCAGCGCGGTGACCGCCTGTACTGCGAGGGCGGCAATGAATTGGGGGATGAGGCCCGCCCTGGTGTGACGGAGCGCAACCAACAGGCTTGACCGCACGCGAATGCGGGTTTGACCCCCTCGTGCCGCACCAATAGGTGCCTTATGTAATGCCAAATCCACGCCCCCATGGTTACTTACCGGCGTCGCCGATGCTTCCAAATACTCTAGGCCCCGCTGGTCGAGGGACCCACCATGTGTGGGGTCCGGCGTCGTCCAGTCGCTGCCTTTATCTCATCCGTCCATCCTCCCATCCCTTACTGATAAAACCGTTGACACGCTTACATGATACGTAGTATGTTTGCTGAACCCGATGATGCGAAGGATTTCGTGGGATCGCACGGGCCGAAACGTTCCAATATAGAAACTAGTTCTACGAGAGGCATCGCAATGAAGCGGTATATGGCACCAGCCGCACTAGGAATCGCAACCGTTATCGCACTCTCCGGCTGCGGCGGGGCCAGCCCTACCGGCGGCGCGGACGGGGGCGCGGTGAGCGACAAGCTCGTCATCTGGAATTGGGGCGCTGCAGACGCCGCTGCCGAGGCCTACACCGAAAACGTGAAGGCGGCCTTCGCCGAAACGCACCCGGACGTTGAGGTCGAGATTGTCGCGCAGCCGTTCGACCAGTACTACACACTCCTTGGCAGCGCCATCGAGGCCGGAACGGGCCCCGACCTCGCACTGTTCAACGGCGGCACCCAGCTGAAATCCCGCACAGACCTCCTGACCCCTGTCACGGGCGAGTTGCAGGACCTGCGCGACAGGCTCGCCGGCTGGCCGGCGTTCGAGGCCGACGGCGAAACCTACTCCGCGCCGACCTTCCTCCAGGGCTTCCCCATCTACTTCAACAAGGCCCTCTTCGAGCAGGCCGGACTGGACCCGGAAAACCCGCCCGCCACCTGGGAAGATCTGAGCGCAGCCTGCGACGCCATTGCCGGGAACACCGAAGCCTCCTGCTTCGCGATGGGCAACAAGGAAGGCCTCGGCATTGAATTCTTCCTCTCGGGCTTCGGCTCGGGCATCTTCACCCCCGAGGAATACGACGCCTGGATCAACGGCGAGCGTGACTGGGAGAGCGAGCATGCCAAGCAGGTTCTGCAGTTGTGGCAGGAAACGGCGGAGCAGGGCTGGTACCAGGACGGCGCCAACTCCACCGCAATGTTCAATGATTCCTTCGACATCTTCTCCGGCGGTGACGCCGCCATGGTGATCGGACTTTCCTCCGACACCGCGCACTGGGCGCAGTTCGACGAGTTCCTCGGTGAGGACCTCGGATTCATGATGCCGGTCACGGTGAACGAAGGCGCCACACCCGCCTTGCCTGTCGAGGGCGGTACCGGCTACAGCGTGCTGAACCCTGACAAGCTCGACGTCGGCTCCGACTGGATCAAGGCAACCGTGGACAACGAGGCGCTGGCCGAGTATTCCGTTGCCGGCGGCCAAATTGCCTCAGACACGACCATTGAACTCGAGACCGACATCGAAGCGGCCAAGAGCATTGTCGAGGCACTGCCCGAAGGAAAGCCGCTTCTTCACACTGTTCTGAGCGGAGAGACGCTGGACCTCCTCCACCGCCTGGGCCAGCAACTGCTCAACGGCGAAGTTACCCCCGACGACGCCGCGAGCCAGTTGGCTGCATCGGAAGGCTGATCCACAGTGAGCACGAAGCACGCAATCGCAGAGAGCCGGGTCCGCACGGGCCCGGTCTCCGGGAAACAGCCACCCGTCCAGACGCGGCGCAGGAAGCGCTGGACCTCAGAACGCGTCACACCGTTCCTCCTGATCATTCCCACCCTGCTGGTGCTGGTTGTCTTCCGCATCTACCCCCTGCTGATGGGCGTCAACTTCTCCTTCACAGGTGACGGGCCCCTGAACGGTGTGTTCATCGGACTGGACAACTACATCGAGTTGCTGAACATGGAACGATTCCAGGCCTCGGCACGGAACGTCCTGGTTGTGCTGCTGTTCGTGCCGATCGAAGTCTTCGTCGCGGGGATCCTGGCGACCTTCATCTTCCTGAAGATCCCCGGCCACCGCTTCTACCGCAGCGTCTACTTCCTACCCGTTGTCCTCTCACCAATCATCATCGGCGCGCTGTTCAACATAGTTCTCGGCGCCAACGGCCCGCTGAACGGTATCGGTGAGGCGCTGGGACTGCCTGTTGTCGACTGGTTGGGCCGGCCGGAGACGGCACTGCCGAGCGTCCTTGCCGTACACATCTGGGCCACGTTCGGCATGGCTCTGGTGATCTTCCTGGCCGGTTATTCGACCTTGGACGGCCAGTTGCTCGACGCCGCAAAGATTGACGGCGCCAACCTTCCCCAGACCATTTGGCACGTGATCATTCCAGGCCTGTCCCAGACCATCCAGTTTGTCTTCGTGACCACCACGATCGGCATGCTTACCGGTCTGTTCGGCCTGCTGTACACGATGACGGCGGGCGGTCCGGGTGCATCAAGCTACCTGCCCGAGTTCCTCATCTGGAAGCTCACAGGTGAAGCCCGCCCCGCCCTCGCGTCCGCGGCGTCCGTGTTCCTGCTGCTCCTGGTACTCATCATCGGGCTGATCCAGATCCGCGTGCTCCGTCGCGCAACGAAGGAGTCATGATGCGTGCCGAACGCCTTTCACGGTGGGCCATCGCCGTCCCGATGGGGTTGCTAGCCATCGCAACGATCTTCCCGATGCTCTACGCGGTCAACCTCGCGCTCAAGGACCGCAGGGGTTACATCCTGGACCGGCTCGGCATCACGTCGACCTTTCAGATCCAGAACTTTTTCGACGCGTGGACCCAGGCCAACATGGGCCGGTACTTCATGAACTCGATCGTTGTCACCGTCGTCTCGGTGGCGGCGATCCTGATCCTGGCCTCGATGGCCGGGTACGCGCTGAGCCACCTGACGTTTCGTGGCAGCCGCCTTTCATTCCTGATCATCCTTGCGACCATGATGATCCCGTTCCAGGTGATCATGGTGCCGTTCGTGAAGATGGTCAGCGATATGGGGATCATCAACTCCTATCCAGGCCTGATCGTCGCGTACGTCTCCCAGTTCCTGCCCTTCACCGTGTACTTCATGACGGCTTTCTACTCCGGCATCCCGAAGGAGATCACTGAGGCTGCGCGTGTGGACGGCAATACGCTCTGGGGTGTGTGGGGCCGGATCATGCTTCCGCTGGGCAAGCCGGCGCTGCTGTCCATGGGCATCCTGAACGCTCTGTTCTGCTGGAACGACATACTCATCGCCCTGCTGGTAATGCAGTCCCCGGACCAGCGCACCGTGATGGTGGGCGTCAGCGCCCTCCGCGGCCAGTACCCGGACAACGTACCGACCTACCTGGCCGGCGTGCTTCTCGTGGTGCTGCCCCTGGTCATCGTGTACCTCATCTTCCAGCGCCAGATCACCGCCGGTGTCACCGCCGGTGCGACCAAGGGCTGACACTTCACACAACGGAAAGGCTGATCGGTGTCCACCGAACGCATCGAAATCCACGCCAGTCCCGACGCCGAAAGATTGCAGGCTATCGCCGGAGGCCGAGCCTCACTCGCGGATACGGCGGCGTTCCCACGCTTTCACAATGTGTTCGCGCATCCGGGTGCCCGCCAGGGCGGAGTCCCCGGCGGCGATGGCTTCGACGATTCCTGCGTGCTCGGCGATGGTGAGGTCGAAAGCCTTCTCATTGGGTGCGCCGTAGAATCGGGCGTTGTCGCGGGCGCGCCGGGTAAGGGTGCGGGCGATTCCCTGCACCAGCCTGTCGCCGGAAATCTCCATCACGCTGGTGTGAAAATCAACGTCGCCCTGCGCAAAATCCTCTCGCGAACCTGCTGCGGCACACATAGTGGCGTGGGCTTCGCGGAGGGCGTCGACGTCGTCTTTGGTTGCCTTCGCCGCCGCGCTCTCGGCGAGGTATTCCTCAAGCCGGCTGCGGACAACCGCGATCTCGTCGAGCACCCCAAGCGTGGCGTCGTTCTCGATCATCACGGAGATGACCACACGGTCGAGGATGTTCCATTCGGCCGGGTCGGTGATCTCCGTGCCGCGCCCCTGTGCAACACGCACCATGCCCTTTTCTTCCAGACGCTTCATGGATTCGCGAATCACGGTCCGGCTGACCGCGAAGTGTGCGCAGAGTTCGGTCTCGGTGGGCAGCAGGTCGCCGGGGTTCACGGTTCCGGTGACAATCGCGGAGACGAGATCGCGCACGACGGCGGTGCCAAGCCGCGCTGTTGGCGTCCGCGGAGTGCCAAGGCTGGACGCGTTGCCGGTGGCCGCGGGAAGGGGCGCAGTTGTCATGAACCGATTGTACTGGGAACTGACGACAAGAGCATACATATGATGTATGCTCTTTCTACCAAGACATCGAGGACGATATGAAAATCACCGGTTACCGCACCTTGACCACCCAGCACCGCTGGACCCGTGCCATTGGGGATATCAATGGCCATCTGGACAATGCGGTGACCTCTGTGCCCGTGGTCATCATCGAAACGGACGCCGGTGTTGAGGGTGTGGGCATTGGTTCCCACGCGGATCTTGACCGACTGTTTCCCGCGCTGCTCGGTGAGGATCCCCGCGCGGTTTCTGCGCTGTTCGACCGCATGCTCGCCCAGGTTTTCAAGTCCAGTCACGCGGGTGCCACGTACGGCGGGATAGCGACGCTGGACTCAGCGCTCTGGGACATCAAGGCCAAGGAAGCGGGCCAGCCGCTGTGGCGGTTGCTCGGCGGACGGGATCGATTTGTTCCCGCCTACGCCTCCGGCCTGGATATCGCCCTCAGTGACGAAGAGCTCGCCACTTTCTACCGCTCATTCGCCGACCGTGGCTACGTGGCAGGCAAGCTCAAGGGCGGACTGGACCATGAGACGGACATCCGCCGACTCGGAGTCATTGCCGAGGCGCTGTCAAAGAACACGCCAAAGCCCGGTCTGATGCTCGACGCGAATGAGTCCTGGCAGGTCAAGCAAGCCGTCCGGTACGTCTCGCGCGTTGAGGAAGCCGTGGATCTGCTGTGGATCGAGGAGCCGTTGCGCCGCTGGGACGCCGTCGGCCACGCCAGGCTCAGCGAAGCGGTTCGTGCCGCCGTCGCCACCGGTGAGAACCTCACCGGCGTTGAGCAGTTCCGTCCACTGTTCGACGCCGGCGCCCCCGACATTGTGCAGGCCGGCGCCTGCTGGGGCGTCACACACGCGCTTCGCCTCGCCACCGTCGCTGCCAGCCGCGACCTGCCGTTCAGCCCCGTCGGCTACAACGCGAACCCTGCCGTGGCGGCCGTTATGACTGCGATCCCCAACCACATCACCACCGAGGTGCAGGCGCTCGACTTCGCTGTCGGTCTCACTGTCGACCACGAGTACGCCGACGGGGGCATCGTCCTCGGCGACCGGCCCGGCGCCGGAATCGAGGTCGACGAATCGCTGATCACCGTATCGTCCGCATCCGACGGCTGGGGCAATCCCGCCGGACCACACATGCGCCCGCGCCGGGCAGGAATACGGCTCCTGCTCGACGGCGTGGAGCGCTGAGGAGCTAACTATGGAATCTGTCGAACTCAGGCCGGGCCTTCACCGCATCCAGGCACCGCTTGGCGAGCGCTTCGTCGCCCTGTATTTGCTGATCGGCGAGGACGCCGCACTGCTGGTTGATACGGGGATTCGCGAGTCGATCACCGAGACCTTCCTGCCGTATCTGGAACTTGCCGGCATTGACAGGAAACTCGTGAAGTGGGCCGTCAACACCCACTGCGACTTTGACCACACCGGCGGCAACGGCGCCCTCAAGGCTGCGCTCCCGCACGTCGAAATCCTTGCGCACCGTCTCGACAGGGCCCTCACCGAGGATGTGCAGCGGCTGATTGACGTGCGATACGGAGAGTTCCGGGAAACAGATGGGTTCGACGACCCACCGGAAACCACCGCATACCTCCGCAGTGTCACGGATCTGGTGCCGGTTGACCGCGAACTGACGGGCGGTGAGACCTTCGACCTCGGCGGACGATCCGTCGAGATCCTGCACGCGCCCGGCCACAGTCCGGGGCACATCGCCGTACACGATCCTGCCAACCGGGCGGTGCTGATAGGCGACGCGACCCTCGGCGAAACCGTGCCCTTTGCCGATGGCAGCGCCGCCTTCCCACCGACCTATCGCGACACCGAGCCTTACCTGGCGTCCATCGAACTTTTCCGCAGCCTCGATCCCGAGCTCGTGCTGACGGCGCACTACCCCGTGTACGAGGGGTCGGATGCCGTCGCGTTCTTTGACCGATCTGCTGACTACGTCGCGGAGATCGACTCGATTATGCTCGACTTGCTCAAAGCCCGAAGCGAGCCCGGTACTACGCTTGAACTGGTCCGTGAAGCCGGTTCCGAGTTGGGTCCATGGGGTTCTGGCGCCCTCGACTATGCGGTCTTCCCCGTCACCGGAAACCTCGAGCGGCTGCGGGACCGCGGCCTCGTGAAAGAAGAACGCCGTGAAGACGGTCTGCGCACCTGGCGGTGGTCAGCGTGAGCGCGAAGGTGAGGATCGGCGCGATCGGCGCAGGCTGGTGGGCCACCAGCAACCACTTCCCCATTTATGCCGAGCGGGACGACGTCGAACTCGTCGGTGTCTGTGGCTTCGGCCCTCAACTCGAAAAGGTCCGCGAGCAGTTCGGTTTCAAGATGGCGACCGAGGACTACCGCGAGCTGCTCGCGGAGGAGCTCGACGCCGTCGTTATCACCACACCACATGACCTTCACTATGAGCACGCGGCCGCCGCGATCGAGCGCGGGCTGCACGTGCAGGTGGAGAAGCCGGTGACGCTGGATGCGGCGTCGGCGTGGGACCTGGTCGCGAGGGCCGAGCGTGCCGGCGTGCATTTCCTGGTGCCCTATGGGTGGAACTACGCACCGTTCCTCGTCGAGGCGAAACGGCTCCTCGACGATCACGGTGTCGGCGAGATCCAGCACGTGGTGTGTCAGATGGCATCGCCCACTCGCGGACTTTTCGCGGGCGATCCGGATGACATCCGCCAGCTCTGGGACTCCCAAACCAGTGGCCCGGACAAGAGCACGTGGCAGTCGCCGGACCGCGGCGGCGGGTACGCCCACGGGCAGGTGACTCACTCCAGCGCCCTGCTGTTCTGGCTCACCGGTCTGCGTGCGGCGACCATCGCGGGGCGCGTGAGCCGGGCCGGGGCAGCCGTCGACCTCTTCAACGCGGCGACAGTGACTTTCGATAACGGCGCCCTCGGCGTGCTGTCCGGTGCCGCGACAGTGCCCGACGGTGATTCCTACCAGATCGACATCCGAATCTTCGGGAGCGAGGGCATGCTGCTGCTCGACACCGAGCGCGAGCGCGTCTGCCTGCACCGGTACGACGGTGGCCGCTGGGACCTCACCATTCCGTCGGGTGAGGGCGCGTACCAGTGCGTGACGCCGCCGCACAGGTTCATCGAACTTGTGGCAGGCACGTCCACCCAGAACAACTCTGACGCACGCGTCGCGGCCAGGTCGGTCGAGCTGATCGACGCCCTGCTGAAGTCCGCAGCCCAGGACGGCGTCTCCGTCCCCGTCCACTAGACATCTTTTTTTGAAGAACAGACAGGAACCTTCCTCATGAGCCCCACCTCCGTCCTTGAGGGTTACCGTGTCATCGACTGCTCCATCGCGATGGCCGGACCGTTCGCCGCTCAGCGGCTCGGTGATCTCGGCGCCGACGTTATTAAGGTCGAGCCGACCACCGGCGAATGGCAGCGTCATGCTTCGGCGGGCGGCGCCGTCGGGAACCAGATCAACGTGTCGTTTCTGTCGCTGAACCGGAACAAGCGGTCCGTCGCGCTGAACCTGAAGCAGGAGTCGGGAAGGGAAGCGCTGTATGACCTGGTCCGCACCGCCGACGTGTTCCTGCAGAATTACCGTCCCGGGGTCGCGGCGCGCCTCGGCGTGGACTACGAGGCGCTGAAGGCCATTAACCCGTCGATCGTGTACGTGTCGATCTCGGGCTACGGCGAGGACGGACCCTACCGGGACCGTCCGGGGCAGGACCTGCTGGTGCAGGCTATGTCCGGTGCGATGCTTTCAGCGGGGCGCGACGGCGACGAGCCCAGTCCGGCGGGACAGTACCTTGCGGACGCTGTGACGGCGTCGACGGCGTTCGAGGGCGTGTTGGCGGCACTGCTGCACCGTGAGCGGACCGGGGAGGGCCAGCTTGTCACGGTGAACATGCTGGACGCGATCGCTACCCTGCAGATGCAGGAACTCAGCGTCTTCACGGTTGGGAACCGGCCGCAGCAGCGCAGCAGGGAAGCCCTCGCGCACGTCTACATCCGGGCCCCGTACGGCATTTTCAAGACCAAGGACAGCTTCGTGGCACTCGCCTTCGCCGAGCCGGAGTTGCTCGGGGACCTGCTGGATGAGCCCGCGTTCGCCGGTTGGAAGGGCGAGGAACACGGCTGGAGCCACCGAGATGAGATGCATGAGCGTATCGCCGCGAAGCTGGCCACCAATACAAGCGAGCACTGGCTGGAACTCCTCGGCTCGGCCGGAGTATGGATCGGTCCCGTGTACTCCTACCAGGACCTCGTCGATGACCCGCAGGTAGCTCACAACGGGACCTTCGTGGAGTATGACCACCCCACCGAAGGTCGGATCAAGACGCCCGGCTTCCCCTACAAGTTCTCCGCCACGCCTCCGCGCATTGACCGCGGCGCGCCGCTCACCGGCGAGCACACCCGCGAACTGCTCGACGAGATCGGCTACGACTCGCGAAAAGTCGGTGCCCTGTTGGACGCCGGCGCCGCAAGTGACCGGATGCGCTGATGGGCCGATTCCGCGGTCTCACCTGGGACCATCCGCGCGGACGGGAGGCGCTCGAACGGTCGGCCGCAGCGTTCCCGGGCTTAATCAGCTGGGACACCCACTCCCTTGAGGGGTTCGAATCCGCGCCGATCGATGAGCTGGCCCAGCGCTACGACGTCATCGTGCTGGACCATCCACATCTTGGCGATGCGATTGCGACGTCGAGCCTGCGTCCCGTCTCGGAAGTGTTCAACGCCGCCTACCTCACCGCGCTCGCTGACGCGAGCGTTGGGCCGAGCCTGGCCAGCTACCGCATGGACGACGCCGTGTGGGCGCTCCCGCTCGACGCCGCCACGCAGGTTTCGGTGCGGGATCCCGAGCGGGTCGCATACTCGCCGGATACCTGGGCAGAAGTTTTGCAGTTGTCCCGTGAACTCCCCGTGGCTCTCAGTCTCGCCGGACCGCACGCGTTCCTTTCCGTCGCGTCCATATGTGTGGCGCTGGGGGAGGAGCCTCGCGACCAGCCCGGCGCCGGATTCCTGCCGCCGTGCGCTGAGCAGGCGATCTGGGCCCTCGCCGAGGTCTGCCGACGCTCCCCCGCAGGAACTGACACCCTGAACCCGATCGGGCTGCTCGAACGCATGCGCGTCGAACGGGACATCGCCTTCATTCCGCTCATCTACGGGTACGTGAACTACAGCACCGGCCCGTCACCGCTGCGCTTCGGGGATGCGCCGGCCTGGGTGGCCGGCGGCCGACGCGGTTCGACGATCGGCGGCACCGGGCTGGCGATCTCCCGTCGCGCCCAGATTGACGACGAGCTGCTGACCTACCTCCGATGGCACCTCGACCCGAGCACACAGGCCACCTTCATCCCCGCCAATGCCGGGCAGCCGAGCGCACGCTCCGCCTGGACCAACGAGGCCGTCAACGCTGAAGCCCACGGCTTCTACCGCAACACCCTGACAACCATCGACGACGCCTGGGTGCGTCCGCGCGTCCCCGGGTTCACCGCGTTCCAGGGGGAGGCATCCGGTGCGCTCCGCGAGGCGATCCTCGGGCGCGCGGAGGCTGCCGCCGTCGTCGTCGAAATCAATGCGCGCTTTGACGCGCTCGCTGAGAACTACGCCTTTCAAGGGAGGAATCATGGCTGACACCGCCGAAGGAATCCGCTGCGAGCTGCGGGGGAGGGTTGCGGTGGTCACGATCGACCGGCCGGCGAAGCTCAACTCCGTGACCCAGGAAATGTCCGATGAGCTGGTCGGTGTGGTTTACCGGTTGAACGACGACTCCGGCGTCCGCGCCGTTGTGCTGACCGGCGCCGGTGAGCGGTCCTTCTGCGCGGGAAGCGACATCCGCACGCTCGACAAGTACGAAACTCCGTGGGATTTCCGGAACCGCGCTGATTACTGCGACGCGATCCGCGAGTGCCGCAAGCCGGTGATTGCGGCGGTGAACGGGTACGCGTTCGGCGGCGGACTCGAGACGGCGCTGACATGCGACATCAGGTTGGCGGCCACGACGGCGAGCTTCGCTGCCCCCGAAATCAAGCTCGGCTGGATCGGGGGCGGAGGGATGTCAGCGTTCCTCGCGGCGTCCATTGGGCCTTCCAACGCGGCCATCATGCTCATGACCGGCGACCCTATCGACGCAGAAACGGCGCTGCGCTGGGGACTGGTGAGCGAGCTTATCGAGCCGGACCGACTGGTGGACCGTGCCGTCGAACTCGGTGAAACAATTGCCGCCCGCCCGCCCATCGCGGCTGAAACGGCCAAAGCCAACCTACGTGCCGCGTACAACATGCCGCAGGACGCCGCGATCCGTTACGAGCGCGACCTGCAGACCGTCACCTTCGCCACTGCCGACGCCGATGAGGGCCGCGCGGCGTTCGCAGAGAAGCGTTCCGGCGAGTTTCACCGGCGCTAAGTTCCCCTTAGATCGAAAGGCTTCATTGTGACAATTTCAGCTTCCGACCTGCTGCCCGACGACGGAACTTCCGGCACCCTTGCAGGTCGTGTTTTCAACCCGGCCGTCGGCGGTCCGAGCGTCACCGCGATCCGGGCTGACGGCGTCGTCGACGTGTCCGCTGCATTCCCGACCATGCGGGCGCTGACCGAGCACACCGATCCGGCCGGTGCGCTCGCTGCAGCTACCGGCCCGATAATCGGGAGCCTGGACGAGGTGGTTGCGAACACACCGGACCCCGTGCGGGATACGGCCAAGCCGTGGCTGCTATCGCCGATCGACCTGCACGTCGTGAAGGCTGCAGGCGTGACGTTTCCGGTGTCAATGATCGAGCGCATCATCGAGGAGCGGGTCCGCGGTGAGGCGCATGGCGGCGCTGCGGTACGGGAGGAGATTCTCGGGCTGCTGGGCGGTTCGCTGGACTCGTTGGTTCCCGGGTCTGCCGAAGCCGCGGACCTGAAGGAACTGCTGATGGCGCGAGGCTGGTGGAGTCAGTATCTGGAGGTCGGGATCGGGCCGGACGCGGAGATATTCACGAAGGCGCCGGTGCTGTCCACTGTTGGTTCGGGGTCCGACGTCGGCGTGTTGGCGAAGTCGGAATGGAACAACCCGGAGCCCGAGGTGGTGCTGGTGGTTTCATCCTCCGGTAGGACCGTCGGCGCGACGCTCGGGAACGACGTGAACCTGCGCGACATTGAGGGCCGCTCGGCGCTGCTGCTCGGTAAGGCCAAAGACAACAACGCATCGGCGTCGGTGGGTCCGTTCATCCGCTTCTTTGATGATGCATACCGGCTCGATGACGTTCGGCAGGCTGTCGTCACGCTGACCGTTGACGGTACGGACGAGTTCAAGCTGGAGGGCATTTCGCTGATGGAGAAGATCAGCCGCGACCCGTCCGATCTGGTGGATCAGGCGATCGGCGCGCACCACTCGTATCCGGATGGTTTTGTGCTGTATCTCGGGACGCTGTTCACGCCGATTGAGGACCGCGGCGAGGCAGGACGGGGCTTCACCCACCGCGTCGACGACGTCGTGACCATCCGTGAGCCGCACCTCGGTTCGCTGATCAATCGGGTTCGGGTCAGCGAGAAGGTGGCGCCGTGGACGTTCGGTATCGACGCGCTGTACCGGAACCTCGCCGCGCGGGGATTGCTGTCGTAAACCTGCGCACGAAAATCAAGCAGATCCACCGATTTTATGGAGGAATAGTGACCATTACCATCGCCGGTACCAACCCACTGACGGGTGAGAAACTCTCCGCAGTGACTGCCGAAAGTAGTCACCGGGATGTGGACCGAATTGTCGACCTGGCCCATGCAGCGGCCGGTTGGCTGAGGGATCAACCCCGGTCAGCGAGAGCCACATTGCTTTCGACTCTCGCCGACGCCCTCGAGGCGCATCGGGAAGAGTTGGTGTGTGCTGCCGATGAGGAAACCGGGCTCGGCAGGGGACGCCTGGGTGGAGAACTGACCAGAACCGTCTTCCAACTGAGGTTCTTCGGGGAAGTCATCACGGAAGGCAGCTACCTGGAGGCAACTATTGATCACGCGGCCGACACGGCCATGGGGCCCCGCCCGGATCTGAGACGGATGCTCACACCGACCGGCGTGGTGGCTGTCTTCGGCGCCAGCAACTTCCCGTTCGCCTTCTCGGTTCCCGGAGGTGACACCGCATCGGCACTTGCGGCAGGGTGTCCCGTAGTGGTGAAGGCGCACAGCTCTCATCCGGCGACTTCCCTTCTGGCTTGGACGGTCATGAGTGAGGCAGCACAGCGGTTTGGTGCGCCCGAGGGGCTGATCGGAATCGTCTTCGGCCAAAAGGCCGGCATTACGTTGGTTTCACACCCTTATGTGACAGCCGTAGGGTTTACCGGCTCTCTCAGCGGCGGAGAGGCGCTTAACCACGCTATCGCCCAACGGCCCAATCCCATTCCGTTCTATGGGGAACTGAGTAGCATCAACCCCGTCATCGTTTCGGAAGCTGCGGCGGCGGAACGCGCGCAGGACATCGGCGCGGGAATCGCCGGTTCCATTGCTGGTTCGGCCGGCCAGCTTTGCACGAAACCCGGCGTTGTATTCGTCCCCCGTGGACAGCACGGCGATGCGGTCGTTCAGAAACTGGCCGCCGACCTTCGAACCAAGGAAATTCCACCGCTGCTGAACCGCAGAATCTTTGAGTCGTATACCGAAACTACCGGTCGGCTGGCCTCCGTCGAAGGAATCCGTGAAGTGGTCGAGGCGGCCAGGCCGGAGCAGGGAGGATTCCATGTGCCTATAACCGTCTTCGAGGTCCAGGCCGAGGACTTCAGCGACGGCACCGCACAGGAGGTATTCGGCCCTTCTATGCTCGTTGTCAGGTACGCCGCGTATGACGAAATGCCCGAAGCCCTGGCCGCACTTGAGAACTCGCTCACTGCCACCATCCACCTTGGCCAGAATGAACCTGACGTAGCGCAGGCACTCACTCACATGCTCCTGCCCATGGCGGGAAGGATCCTCTATAACGGGTATCCAACCGGGTTGGCCGTTTCCTGGGCGCAAACCCACGGCGGCCCCTGGCCGTCGACCAACTCGCTGCACACCTCCGTGGGAGCCACAGCCATCCGCCGTTTCCTCCGGCCGGTCACCTGGCAGAACGCGCCGGAAGAGGTTCTACCGGAAGAGCTTCGTGATGCGGGCGGGACCTTGCCCAGAAGAATCGACGGCATTCTCACGCTGCCCGCCTGACCTCCTGTCAAGACACTGCGGCCCCGGTGGTACAAACCACTGGGGCCGCAGCGTTTCAGGAGGTAGCGTCTAGCGACGCGCACCCGCCTCGGTCATCACCTGCTTGGCTCCTGCAGGCCACTCTTCGCGGGGGACACCGTTGAGTTCAACATTGTCCGTCCAGTAGGTGCGGTACTCGGGGAACCGTACGTACCGCTCGCGGCCGCCGGTCCACCAGTTGCTGGTGAACTGCAGATCGAGCGTGTTGAAAATGTACGGTCCGTTCGTGTCGGCATTCACGTAGATGTACCGGCTGCTGTCGAGGATAACGTTCTCACGCACCTTGATGTATCGGGACGCCTGGTCGATGAGCATGCCGAATGTCTCACGCGAGTCGTAGATGTAGTTCCGCTCGATCACCGTGCCTGGGCTCGCCGACAGCGTGTAGATGCTGCCGCCGTCGTGCATTTCGTTCTTCGTGTCATAGATCAGGTTGTAGGCCACGTGATTGTCACGGAAAGTGGTCGGCGTTTCGTAGACGGGCTGGTAGTTATGCAGGCCCGCATCCTTGTAGTATTGGTTGCTGCCCGGGTCGTTGGCACCCCAGCCCCAGCCGATGTCGATGCCGTCATACGGCAGGTCCGTCAGCGTGTTGTGCGAGATTTCCGCACCGCTGACGTACGTCGAGAGGATGCCTGCGCTGTCGCGGTAGCTCTGGCCGATCCGGGTGATCGTGTTGTCGACGATGGTGATGTCCTTAACGGTCATGCGCGGATCGCTCGGATGGTGCGAATCGGGCTGGATACCGCCGACGACGACGCCGGAGCCGGCCAGGTCGCTGAAGGTGTTGCCGAGGATGTCGATGTTGGAAGCACCGTAGCCGACGCCCGTCTGATGGGCGTTCGAGTCCATGCCGACGCCGAGGCCCACCGAGCCGAGCTGGTCGAACAGGTTGCCGTCGAAGGTGATGTTGGAAGCGGCGGAGACCTGCACCGCTGCCGGAATCTGCCACCATTCATTGCGGGTTTCCTCGAACTCGACGCAACCGTCCTGACAGGTCTCGAGGTAGTTTGCCGGCGGGCTGTATTTGCCGACGATGTGCGCCCCGCTTTGCTGGTCCGCGTAACCATATTCGGAGCTCGGCCGCATCCACGTGGTGTGTGAGAACTGGATGCCCTTGAAGGAAAGTCCTTCAACTGGGTTGTCGTACGTCCCGCCGATTTCCACCAGCGTTTCCAGTTTTGGCAGGCGTACGTCGACGCCGTCCATGGTGGCTCCCGCTTCGGCCATGTAGTAGACCTTGCCGCCCGGTGTGTCGAGGTACCACTCGTCGGGGTTCTCGAAGAAGTCGTAGCTGTTCGCGAGGTAAAGCGCGCCACGGTTGTACGGCGACTTCAGGGTGTCGTACCCGAAGTTGTTGTTCTCCCAGGCAGGCTGCACCATGTTGATCTTGTTGCCGACGATCGATTCCACCGGCGAGATACGGTCGGTGAACGAGCCCATGCTCACAATCTCGAGGTCGGAGTGGTTCTCAAGCCCGCCCAGGTCGCCAAACCGGTCGTCATTCAGGGTCAGGCCCTCTTCAGTCCACGTGAGATGCGCGCGGCCCCTCTTGTCTTTGCCCAGCAGCAGCTGTGTGCGGTCGGCGGGCTGGCCGTCAACGTACAATTGGCGTGATTCCGTGCCGGGTTCGACGTCGGCAACCCAGATATTCTTCGCGGCGTCGTGCAGGGTCCACCCGGTCAGCTGCTCGCCGCCGGAAAGCACGGCTTGCTCGCCCGGTGCGCTGGTCCACGTGACGGTGTGCCCGTTCGCGCCACCGTCTTTCGGACCGAACCGCAGCGGCTCGTCCAGTTCGTACGTGCCGCCGTCGAGCACTACCCGTACGTCCTGCTTCTTGCCCTTGTTCTGTACCACTTTCTGTGCGGCGTGCAGTGACGGCAGGACGATGTCGCCCTTCGGTGCTCCAGCCTTTCCGCCGGGTGCGACGACGACAGTCAGCTCGCCTTTCGGCGCTGCCGCTACCGGCGCGACCGCAGCCACGCTGCCAGCCAGAGCCAGCGCCAGAGCACTGGCAATACTCGCTGTTCGATATGGAGTAGACATCTTCATTGATTCCTCTCATACATATGTCGAATGACATAATACGAATTAAAAAGTACGTGGGCATGTGAGCTACGTCAACGGTGTAGCGGAACATGAAGTTGGATACGCGTAGATTCGAGAGGGAGCTTTACGGAAACCCTCGTCCGAGCACGCCACCTCGACAAGAGCAAGTTGAACTACGCGGTTACCGCTCGAAGGATCGTAGCCACTGCTCCAACTGCGACGGGTTCGTGAAATGTAGAACGGGCAGGCCCGCCTCCTGATACGCGCGGATTCGCGCTTTCTTGCTTTCGAAGGACTTGAAGTGCCAGCGGATAATTGAATCGCGGGCCACTGCGCGGCCGAAAGTCTCCGTGTTCCCGTTGCAGACGCGCTCGCGCAGCACCATACGGCGCATAGTCCTTCGCAGCAACCGGGCAAGCGACACCCATCGAGGGTAGTCGAGCGCAATTATTGCCTCCGCGCGGGGAATGAGACGGTCAGACCACCTGCCATAGAAGCTGTCGAAAACCCATTCATCGCGGGAGGCGATCTCCTCCACTATCCGGTTCTGCTCAGCGAGGTTCCGCTCAACCCAGCCGGGTAGCCAGCCGATGTCGGAATCCACTTCCACGAGGGGCAATCCTGTTGCCGCCGCATAGCTCTGTGCCGCGGTCGACTTCCCCGATCCGGTGACGCCGAAAAACACTACGCGCCGGGGGCTGGAGGGAATCACGCCTCCATCCTTCCATGGTCCCGTCGAGCGGCCGGGAATAACGTCCCAAGGTCCGGACCGACGCTATTAGTGGCCACTCGGTGCAAGCCGGGTGCGTTTCGCAACGCAAGACGCGGGTGAAACACTTGAACAGTGGCACACCTTGACGTTTCCAACATCGATTACTTCCTCTCCGACGGGCGGCAGCTGCTCAACGGCGTCACCTTCAAGGTTGGCGAGGGTCACAAGACTGCATTGATCGGCCCCAACGGGACCGGCAAGACCACACTGCTGAGGATCGTCGCCGGCGACATCACCGCCGATGAGGGTGCCATAACCCGTTCCGGACCCATGGGCATCATGCGCCAGTTCGTCGGTCAGGTCCGCGACGAAAGCACCGTCCGCGACCTCCTGGTTTCCGCAGCTCCGCCGGCGCTCGCCGCTGCAGCGAAGCGGATCGACGACGCCGAACTTGCCATGATGGAGCACGACGACGAGCCCACCCAGATGCGCTACGCCCAGGCCATCGCCGACTGGGGAGATGCCGGCGGTTACGAGCTCGAAACCACGTGGGACGAAGTCACCATGGCTGCGCTCGGCGTCCCGTATGACCGCGCGCAATATCGGGCAGCGTCGTCGTTATCAGGCGGTGAGCAGAAGCGGTTGGTGCTGGAGGCATTGTTCTCGGGTCCGGACGAGCTGCTGCTCCTCGACGAGCCGGACAACTACCTCGACGTTCCCGGCAAGCGCTGGCTGGAAGCGAAGTTGAACGAATCACCGAAGTCCGTGCTGTTCGTCAGCCACGACCGGGAACTGCTCGCCAACGCCGCAACGCGTATTGTCACGCTCGAGCCGGGAGCGCTCGGCGCGTCCAGTTGGGTGCACGGCGGCGGTTTCAGCACCTACCTGCAGGCGCGGACGGACCGCAACGAGCGCTTCGAGGAGCTGCGGCGACGCTGGGATGAGGAGCACATCAAGCTCAAGGAGCTGGTGAACATGTACAAGAACAAGGCTGCGTTCCGCTCCGACATGGCCAACCGGTACCACGCAGCCCAGACCCGCCTCGCCAAGTTCCTGGAAGCAGGACCGCCGGAAGCCATTCCGATTGAGCAGAACGTGAACATGCGCCTCAAGGGCGGCCGGACCGCCAAACGTGCAGTAGTCGCGCAGAAGCTGGAGCTGACCGGGCTCATGAAGCCGTTCAGCACTGAGATCTGGTTCGGGGACCGTGTTGGCGTGCTGGGCTCGAACGGGTCGGGGAAGTCGCATTTCCTTCGGCTGCTCGCAGCCGGCGGCACAGACCCGGAGAAGGAACACGAGCCCGTGTCCGAGGTGACCATCGAGCCCGTGCCGCACACCGGCGTCGTGAAGTTGGGCGCCCGGATCCGGCCTGGGTTTTTCGCGCAGACCCATGTGCGGCCCGACCTGCTGGGGCGTACGCTGCTCGATATCCTGCACCGCGGCGACGACCACCGGTCCGGGCTGGGGCGCGAGGCGGCGTCGGGTGTCCTTGACCGCTACGGGCTGGCCGGGCAATCCGAGCAGTTCTACGACTCGCTCTCCGGCGGACAACAGGCACGGCTGCAGATCCTGCTCCTCGAACTCTCCGGCGCCACGCTGCTGCTGCTCGACGAGCCGACCGACAACCTCGACCTCCACTCCGCCGAAGCACTGGAACGCGCCATCGACGCTTTCGAGGGAACGGTGCTCGCCGTGACCCACGACCGCTGGTTCGCGCGCAGCTTCGACCGGTTCCTCGTGTTCGGCGAGGACGGGAAGGTCTATGAGTCCGAGGCGCCCGTCTGGGATGAGGGCCGGGTGCAGCGGGCGCGCTGAGTTTTCCGCGGGGTAGTTCCCGCGGAGTAGTACCTGTCATCTCCATCACACTCCGCTGCACCTGTAGACCGTATCGATTCAATGCGCATACGGTTTACAGGTGCAGAGCAAAGTCAATCCGGCCATGTGGGCCACATTTGGAATCTTCGGGCTCAATGGCCTCGTCTTCGCCAGCTGGGCGGCGAGGATCCCGTCCGCGTCCGACGCCCTCGGCCTCAGCGACGGCCAGACCGGCGCGCTTCTGCTCGTCGCCGCAATCGGCTCCCTGATCTCGCTGCCGCTCGCGGGCGGTATCGCCGCACGGATCGGAACCGCGAATACCGTCAGGGTTGGCGGCATCGCGGCCACCGTTGCGGCATTGACCATTGCCGGCGGCCTGATCCTGGCATCCGTTCCGCTTTCGGCTGTTGGGCTCTTCATCTTCGGTCTCGGGATTGGCCTGTGGGATGTGGCGCAGAACCTCGAGGGTGCCGATGTCGAACGCCGCCTCATGCGCACCATCATGCCGAAGTTTCACGCCGCCTTCAGCGGGGGTGCGTTCATCGGAGCGATGGCCGGCGCTGGCCTCGCGGCGCTCGGGGTGGAACTTTCCACCCATCTGATCGGCGTAGCGGTCCTGGTCCTCGTAGTGGCGATGTGGATTCCGCGCTACTTCCTCCCCGAGCACGCCCACGCCGAAAAGCACGACGACGACGCCGTCCCGCGCAGCAGGTTCGCCGCCTGGAAGGAGCCGCGTACGCTCCTGATCGGCCTGGTGGTCCTGGGCGCCGCGCTGACCGAAGGCGCAGCGAATGACTGGGTGGCCAAGGCCAGCGTGGACGGACTCGGAACGTCAGAGGCTGTCGGCGCACTCATGTTCGGGATCTTCGTGGCTTCGATGACACTCTTCAGGTTCGTCGGCGGCGGGCTGATCGACCGGTACGGCCGCGTACGGGTGCTCCAGTTCAGTCTGGCGGCGTCCCTGGTTGGGCTGGTGCTGTTCGTCCTCGCACCGAACGTCTACCTCGCCGGAGTAGGTGCCGTGCTGTGGGGGACAGGAGCCGCCCTCGGATTCCCGATGGGCATGTCCGCCGCGGCTGATGACCCCCGTCACGCAGCAGCCCGGGTTTCCGTTGTATCGACCGTCGGCTACATGGCGTTCCTCGCGGGTCCACCGCTCCTGGGCTTCCTCGGTGACCAGGTGGGAATCCGCAACGCACTGCTCGCGGTCGGCGTTGCCGTGCTCGCTTCATTCCTCGTGGCGCCGGCCGCGGCAGAGCGGCCAACCCAAGCGCCGGAGCGGTCGCGCGCGGAGTCCTGATGCCGTCGTCGTAATCGGTTTGTGACCGATGTAACACCTACTGTCCGGCAGGGTAGGATTTTCCCTTGTGAAACCGTCCCTCGTGTACCTGATTTCCTGTGCCGGCCACCCAAATTTCGGTGATGAAATGATCGCTGCGGGCTGGCTGCGCCTCCTGGCGGAGCGATACCCGGAGACGGACGTCTGGCTTGATTGCCCGAATCCGGGGACGGCGGAGCTTCTGTTCGAGGGCATCCACCCGCGCGTCCATTTCACGAATACGCTCTGGCGGCTCTGCTGGGACGCCCATACGCAGACCCCCGACGATATTGCCGGCTACGTCTCGGGGAAGGTGCGCAACTTCGGGTCGCCCTTCGTTGATCTGGGAATTGAGAAACTGCGCCAGGCTGACAGTCTGCACCTGCTCGGGGGCGGCTATCTCAACGCGATCTGGCCCGCGAACGCCGGGTTGATCGCCGCGATGACCACAGCGCAGGAGCTCACCGGCTGCAAGCTGTTCGGCACGGGCCTCAGCCTCGTTCCGCTCAATGAGGATGCGGCGCACTTCGACTGTGCGTTCGGGAAGTTCGACTACGTCAGTGTCCGTGACGCGCCGAGCGCTGAGCGTTACGGCATCCGGCAGGGGCTCGACGACGCGTTCCTCAGCATCGAGCACGAGGTCGAACGAGGGCTTGCCCGAAACGACGACGCCGACCTCGTGGTCTGCCTCCAGCCCGACCAGACCACGCCCGAGGAGTTTGAGGCCGCCGTGCGAACCGCTCGCCCGGTTGTGCAGGCGGCGATCGAGGACGGGCAGGTGGTCAAGTATGTTGAGGGAATCCCGGGCACCGATCATGCCGGTTTCGACTCACTCAAGGACCTGATCCCGGTGGAGAACTTCATTCCGTTCTCATCCGTGTGGAAGGACGGACTGCCGCTACGGGAGGATCAGACCTGGGTAACCACTCGCTTCCATCTACACTTCGCCGCAGCTGCCTCGGGTGCGCGCGGTATGGCGATCGGCGTGAAGGAGAACTACTACGACATCAAGCACGGAACGCTGCTGGAACTCGGCACGGGCTGGGCGTACGGCACCCACACATCGCCGCCCGAGGAGCCGACGGGCAGCACGGCGTTCCGGAACGGCCTACGCGCACGGGTTGCCGAGAAGCGGGTCGAAGCGGACAAGCTCTACCCGGTGATTTCAGCGCCGGAGGACATCCAGCAGGAGCCGAAGCCCCGCTGGTTGGAGCGCTTACGCCGCTAGTTACTCCCGCGTGCGGTTTCGATCCTGCTCCGTGGTGTCTACATTCGGATCCAGTTCATCAGCCCGCCGCGACTGCTCCTGCGTCTCTTGCCGGAGCCCCTGGGCGTCGGATTGCCGGTGCTCGGCTTCCTTGCGCAACCGTTCGGCGTCGACCTCGGCCTGCTCGGCGTCGGCCGCAGCGCGGTTGGCGCGCACCTCCCTCTCGCGCGCTTCCAGGTCTTTGGCCTGTGCGTCTTCGCGGATTTCGTTGGCATGATCGTGGTCTTGCCTACGCTTCTCCTGCACGTGCGCCTGTTGGCGTTTTCGTCCGAGGAACACAACCAATCCGATGATGAGCAGCAGGATGACGATCCCGATGATGATCCAGGTCCACGTCATTGCGTCCATTGCCTTCGCCTTTCATGTTGGCGGCTCGCACCTGCGCTTTGTTGGCGGCTTGTGCCGAGCCGTGATGCGGCGCCCGGATGGACGTCGTGTAGCTACTCTCGACCTGTACCTGAGGGTCGTCAAGGAGTTGCGTTGTATCGGGCGGCGTTATGCATAGGCTCGAAGAAGACACCAGCCCTCTTGAAGGAGAACATTCCATGGAACCAGCGCAGTCGATCGAACGCTTTGCCGTAGCGCAGAAGATCACCATGATGGTGAACCGGTACGAGATCCGTGCCGTGGATGCTGCCGGCAAGCCGGGGGAGCTGATGGCTTTTGCGCAGCAGAAGCGCATGGCGTTCAAGGAAGAGGTCAGGTTCTTCGCGGATGAGTCGAAGAGCGTGCAGCTGTTTTCCTTCAGGGCGCGTCAGCGACTCGACCTCGGCGCGACTTACGACGTTCTGGACGCCCAAGGTCAGGTGATCGGGAGCTTCCAGAAGAAGTTCGGCGCTTCCCTGTTCCGGTCAACGTGGAAACTTGGCCTGCCCGGACAGTTCGAGGCGGTTGGCAGTGAGCGGAGCCAGGGCGTCGCCATCGCCCGCAGGCTCTGGGAAATGCTCCCGTTCCTGGAGGCAATCCCCTCGCCGTTCCGCTTCCACTTCGACTTCACTGACCCGGCGGGGAACGTCGTGATGACCTCCGAGCGCGGGCGCTCCCTTCGCGACCGCTACGACATCACGGTTCCCGGCGCCCGGATCGACTGGCGGGTTGCCGCTGCGATGGCCGTGGCGCTGGATGCGCTGCAGTCCCGCTAGTCGTCACGCCGCGCGTCAGTAGCTGGCAGGAGCTCCGTCGTCGTTCTTATGTATGTACTGTGCTGCGAGGGCTTCCGAGCCCCTCGCCAGCAGCGCGACATCCGCCCCCACCAGAATGAAGTCCGCGCCCTGATCCAGGTAATGCTGTGCAGTGTCGGGATTGAAGGCGTTTACGCCGGCCGGCTTCTGCGCGCTTTTCGCCGCTGTGAGGCAGTGCTCGACGGCGGCACGCACCTTGGGGTGTTCCTGCTGTCCCAGCACTCCCATGGAGGCCGCGAGATCGGCGGGTCCGAGGAAGATGGCGTCCACACCGTCCACCTTCAGGATGTCCTCCACCGCAGCGACTGCAGCCGCGGATTCGATCTGCACTGTCACGCTGATGGTTTGCGCGGCTCGGGCCAGGTAATCCGGCACACGGTTCCAACGGGCGGCCCGTGCCAGTGCCGAACCGACTCCGCGCACACCCTGCGGCGGGTAGCGGGTGGCCGCCACGGCAGCTTCGGCCTCAGCGACGGAATGCACCATGGGGATCAGCAGGTTCTGCACGCCGAGGTCGAGGTATTGCTTGATCAGCACGGTGTCATTGACGGGCGGACGGACCATCGTCTGGACGGGGTAGCCGTGGATCGCCTGCAGTTGGGCGAGCACTGATTCGAGCCCGTTCGGGCTGTGCTCAGCGTCCACCAGGAGCCAGTCCAGGCCGGAGCCGGCGCAGAGCTCCGCGATCAGCGGGCTTCCCGAGCACACCCACATTCCTGCGAGCGGCCGGTTGGCCTCCGCCAGTGCGTCACGGAAGGTGGCCTCTAGTGGAAGTGGCATGTGACTGCTCCCAACGGTCCGTAGTCAGCGTGGATGGTGTCGCCCGCATGCACCCAGAGGGGCCGCGTGAAGGAACCGGCGAGGATGATGTCGCCCGCTTTCATCCCGTCACCGTGGGCAGCGATCTTGTTGGCGAGCCAGTGCACGCCGTTGGCCGGGTGGTTAAGGACGCCGGCTGCAACACCGGTTTCCTCCACAATCTGGTTCTTGTAAAGGATGGCTGACACCCAGCGGAGGTCGACGGCGTCGGGCTTCACCGGCCGTCCGCCCACCACCATGGCGCCCATGGCGGCGTTGTCGGCGATGGTGTCCACGATGGTCCTGCCCTCCATCTCGATCCGGGAATCGAGGATTTCAAGGGCAGGGACAACGTAGTCCGTGGCGTTGAGTACGTCGAAGATGGTGCAGCCGGGCCCCTTGAGTGCGTCCTTGAGGACGAAGGCAAGCTCCACCTCCACGCGCGGATGGGTGTATTTTTCCCACTCCACGGAACAGCCGGTTTCCAGCACCATGTCGTCGAAGATGGCACCGTAGTCGGGCTCAGTGATGCCGGTTGCCGCCTGCATGGCCTTCGACGTCAGTCCGATCTTGCGGCCGACAAGGGTTCGTCCGGCTTCCTCATTGCGGTGCCGCCACAATTGCTGGACCGCGTAGGAGTCCTCCACCGTCATGTCCGGGTAGCGGGCGGTCAGTCGCGGCACAGGGGTGCGGGTCCTCCCGGCGTTCACGAGTTCGTCCGCGATGGCCTCAATGGTCTGGGGATCCAGCATGGCTACAGCTGCGATCCGAGCTTGAAGCCCATTTCCTCGCCGGGCTCACGCGTGTAGGAGAACCCGTCCGCGCCGATGGTGACAGCCATTTCACTCTTTTCCTCGCGTTCGATGACGGGCTGCGGGTTGCCGTCCAGGTCCAGCACCAGCGAGGCCTCCGTGTACCAGGACGGTACAACGGGGTTGCCCCACCAGTCGCGGCGCTGGTTGTCGTGGACATCCCAGGTGACCGTAGGGTTGTCCGGGTCGCCTGTGTAGTAGTCCTGGGTGTAGATCTCGATGCGGTGATCGTCCGGGTCAAGGATGTAGAGGTAGAAGGCGTTGGAGACGCCGTGCCGCCCCGGCCCGCGCTCAATCCTGTCGCTGATGCGCAGCGCGCCCATCTTGTCGCAGATCTGGATGATGTTGTGCTTCTCGTGGGTGGCGAAGGCAACGTGGTGCATGCGAGGGCCTTTGCCGCCGGTCAGAGCGGTGTCGTGAACTGTCTGCTTGCGGTGCATCCACGCGGCGTACGTGACGCCGTCGGAATCCTTGATGTCCTCGGAGACGCGGAAGCCAAGGTCCTCCAGGTACTTCCGGCCGCGCGGAACATCGGGGGTGACCTGGTTGAAGTGATCCAGCCGGACCAGTTCACCTGCGGAGTAGAGGTCGTAGCGCTGGGTGAGGCGCTCGACGTGCTCCACCTCGTAGAAGAACTCGTACGGGAAGCCGAGCGGATCCTCCACCCGGACCGAGTCGCCGATTCCCTTGGTGAACCCGTCCTTCCGGCGCTCGGTCCGGCATCCCAGCTCCTGGTAGTACGCCTCGGCGGCGTCGACTTCCTCGGGGCTGCGGACCCGGTACGCGAAAGCAGCGACGGCGGCAACCGGCCCCTTGCGGAGCACCAGGTTGTGGTGGATGAACTCTTCGAGGGGACGCAGGTAAATGGTGCTCTCGTCCTCCTCGGTGACGTGCAGGCCGAGGACGTCGACGTAGAACTCCCGCGACTTCGCCAGATCGGTGACAACAAGCTCCATGTACGCGCAGCGGACAATGTCCGGCGCCGGGGCCGAGGGGGTTGGTACGAAGTTGGTCATGAAACTCTCTCTTCTTTGAGTGGTGTTGAGGGGGAGGGATCAGCCTTCAGTGCCGGCGGCGTCGTCAACGCTGCCGAACTTCGGCGTGTGCACGGCACCGAGCGTGATGTGCACCGCCTGCTGGTCCGTGTAGAAGTCAATGGAGCGGTAACCGCCCTCGTGGCCCAGGCCGGATGCTTTCACTCCGCCGAACGGGGTGCGTAGATCGCGGACGTTGTGGCTGTTCAACCAGACCATCCCGGCCTCGACGTTCTGGGAGAAGTTGTGGGCACGGGTCAGGTTCTGCGTCCAGATGTAGGCGGCCAGTCCGTACTTCGTGTTGTTCGCCAGGGCCAGAGCCTCGTCGTCGTTATCAAACGGCGTGATAGCTACAACGGGCCCGAAGATCTCCTCCTGGAAGATCCGTGCCTCCGGTGCTACGTCGGCAAACACCGTCGGTGCGATGTAGTTGCCTTCAGGGAGGTGCTCGGGACGGCCGCCCCCGGCGAGCAGGCGGCCCTCGGACTTCCCGATCTCCACATAGGAGGCCACCTTCTCGTAATGCTCGGGGTGAACCAGTGCACCGACCTGCGTTTTGGGATCATGTGGGTCGCCGACGACGATGGTCTTCGCCCGGGCCGCGTACCGCTCGCAGAACTCGCTGTAGATGGCCCGCTCAACGAGGATGCGTGAGCCTGCTGTGCAGCGCTCGCCGTTGAGCGAGAAAACGCCGAACAGAGCTGAGTCAAGAGCGGCGTCGAGATCAGCGTCAGCAAAGACCACGCATGGCGACTTTCCGCCGAGTTCCATCGAAAGACCTTTGAGATTCTCGGCGGCGTTGCGGAAGATGAGCTGCCCGGTGGTGGTTTCGCCCGTGAAGGAGATCAGCGGCACGTCAGGATGCTTGACCAGGGCGTCCCCGGCCTCTTCCCCGAGGCCGTTCACCAGGTTGAAGACGCCGTCGGGGAGGCCCGCATCCTTGAAGATCTGCGCCCACAGTGACGCCGAGAGCGGCGTGAATTCGGCTGGTTTGAGGACCACGGTGTTGCCGGTGGCCAGCGCCGGCGCCAGTTTCCAGGATTCCAGCATGAACGGGGTATTCCACGGGGTGATAAGGCCCGCAACGCCGATCGGCTTCCGGTTGACGTAGTTGATCTGCGAGCCCGGGACCTTCATGGCGTCGTCGAACTGGGCAACGATCAGGTCCGCGAAGAAGCGGAAGTTCTCGGCAGCACGGCGGGCCTGTCCTTTCGCCTGCGTGATGGGCAGCCCCGTATCGAACGTCTCAAGTTCGGCCAGGCGTTCTTCCTGGGCTTCGACCGCGTCAGCTATCCGGTTCAGGACGCGCGCCCGCTCACGGGGCTTCATCCTTGGCCATGGACCGTTGGCGAAAGCTTCGCGGGCAGCCGCCACAGCGCGGTCAATGTCCTCTTTCTGGCCGGCCGCAGCGGTGGCGTAGTTGCCGTTGGACACCGGGTCAAGGACGTCGAAGGTCCTGCCGCTGATTGAATCGACAAATTGCCCGTCGATGTAGTGCTGGATATGTGTCGGCAGATCCTCGGGAACGTAATGGGTGCTGGTTGCAGGGGATGTGTTCGTCATCGTCTCTTCCTGACTGCTATTTATTGGTGGTTGGAGCCTGCGCGAGGTAGGCCTCAAGGGTGGCCGCGCGATGCCGTCTGGCCGCGTGTTCGATGGCGTCGGC
Source organism: Arthrobacter tecti (assembly GCF_054511355.1). NCBI lineage: Bacteria > Bacillati > Actinomycetota > Actinomycetes > Micrococcales > Micrococcaceae > Arthrobacter > Arthrobacter tecti. The sequence continues at coordinate 33,299 of NZ_JBTNCT010000012.1, read as the reverse complement.
GTCGGCACTTGATTCGATGAGGTGAAGGAGCAGCTCGTGTTCGAGCACTGATTCCTGGGCGCGGCCGGGCACAAAACGAAACGTCGATGACCGCAGCGCGGCCAGCCGGTTCCAGCCGCGATGCACAAGGTCGAGGATGTGCGGATTGGGGCAGTGCTCAAACAGGATGCCGTGGAAGTCCTGGTTCAGCGCAGTGAAACGGTCCGGGTTGAAGTGCTCGAGGCACTCCCGCATCTCCTCGTTGACGGCACGCGCACGCCCGATCGCCACCGAATCGATCAGCGGCGCGGACAGGGCAGTGGCGGCACCCTCCACTATGCTCAGCGTCTGCATGGTGTAGAGGTATTCGGTGGGATCGATTCCCGAAACTGTGGCGCCGACATTCCGTTCGAAGGTCACCAGCCCTTCGGCTTCCAACCTGCGGATCGCCTCACGTACGGGGACAACGCTGACCCCGAGACTATGGGCAATCCTTGCGAGCACCAGCCGATAGCCCGGTGAGTAGGTGCCATTGACTATCCGCGCCTTGACGGCGGCATAGGCCTGCTCGGATTTGCTGCCCGGCTTCGCTTCTTCGTGTACGACGACGGCGGCTTCAGTCACCGATTTTCCCTTCCGCAGGTTTCAATTGCGTCGAAGCCCACTCCTGGTATCTGGCCTTCCACTCAGCGTCCATCGGGAACAGCCCGTCCACGCTGTGGCCTTGCTTGACCATTTCGAAGATGTACGTCTCCTCGCTCTCCTGCTGGATGCAGTCATCGGCGAGTTCCTCGGCCAGGGCCGGCGGGATCACCAGGATCCCGTCGGAATCGGCAACGATGATGTCTCCGGGCTGAACGGTTGCTCCACCGCATGCAATCGTGATGTCGGTGTCCCAGGGAACGTGCTTGCGGCCCAGCACCGCTGGATGCGGGTTGGAGAAGTAGGTTGGCATCTCGAGTTCAGCGACGGCCGAGAAGTCGCGGACGCCGCCGTCGGTGATGATGGCTGCCGCACCGCGCACCTGTGCGCGTAGAGCCAGGACGTCACCCACTGTGCCCGTGCCTTTTTCTCCGCGTGCCTCCATGACGATGATCTCGCCGTCGTTCACTGAATCGATCGCGCGCTTCTGGGCGTTGAAGCCCCCGCCGTGGGATTTGAACAGGTCCTCGCGGTTGGGCACGAAGCGGAGGGTGCGCGCGGTTCCCACTACGCGGCTTCCAGGGCGGGTGCTCTGCAGGCCGTCGATGCTCACGTTATTCAGTCCGCGTTTGCGCAGTTGCGAAGAGAGGGTGGCGGTGGCGACGCTTTCGAGCTTCATCTTCAGCTCCGGCGTCAGGACTTTCGCGGCTGGTTCCAACCCCGCGGCAACGCGTGAGCCGTAGGCCTCTTCCCGCTGGGTGTCATCTGTCCTGGGAAGCGCGCCGAAGTCCGCGAACGGGGCCGTACCTTCGGTGATCTTCGTGGTCAGCCTTCCGCTGCTCAGGTCTCCGGCGCTGACTTCCACCGCGACCACGTCTCCGGGTTCCGCAACGGAGGCGCCGGCAGGCGTACCCGTGAGGATGATGTCTCCCTCTTCGAGCGTCAGCAGCTGGGAGAGGTCCGCAATCAGCCGGTTGAACGGGAACAGAAGATGTTCGGTTGTGTCGTCCTGCACCAGATCGCTGTTGTGCCATGTGCGGATGCGGAGGTTGGCAGGATTTACGCCGGCTGCGGGGATAAGGGCAGGACCAACCGGTGTGAAGCCGTCGCCCCCCTTGGAGCGCAGGTTGGAGCCTTTGTCCGCGTAGCGCAGGTCATAAACGCCGAGGTCGTTGCTTGCGGTCACCCACCGGACGTGGCTCCAAGCGTCCTCGAGGCTCGTTCGCCGTGCCGGCTTGCCGATGATGAGCGCGATTTCGCCCTCATAGCCGAGGAGCTCACAGCCGGCCGGGCGCTCGACCATGCCTGGATTCGAAGGGGAACCAAGTGCCAACGACGACGGCGGCTTGAGGAAGTAGGAGGGCTGGCCTGGTGTGCGTCCCCGCTGGGCCGCCCGGCTGGGGTAATTGATGTGGACGGCGATGACCTTGCGGGTCCGGGCCAGCAGATCGTCGTTGAGGTCCTGTTGCTGGGACTCCGGGGTCACAGCGCCTCCTTCTATTCGAATGCGGTATCGTACTCAATCAGGTACGAAATCATATACGAAGTTTGCCGGAGCGTCAGGCAGGCGTCAACCCGTCCTTGTGGTCCAGCTCATAGTTGTCCTACAGTATCTGCGAAAGCAATGGCTCGACTATTGAACGCATTGTTCAAATAACGAACTCTGGTCCACGAAGAAGTGAGGAAGAAGCCCGTGCAGTTTCATCACCACGGTTACGTATCCGGTGACCCGCGAGTTGAACCGGCGGCAGGCGTCGGGCTGAACCAACCGAAGGATCTCCCGGATGAGGTCGATGTGCTCGTTGTCGGAAGCGGCCCCGCAGGCATGCTCGCGGCGGCGCAGCTCTCACAATTCCCCGGGGTCACCACGCGGATCGTGGAACGGCGTGGCGGGAGGCTGGCAATCGGCCAGGCGGACGGCATCCAGGCTCGAAGCGTCGAGACCTTCCAGGCGTTCGGTTTCGCCGAGCGCATCACCGCCGAGGCGTACCGGATCACGGAGATGGCGTTCTGGAAGCCGGACCGCGCTGACCCCTCACGTATCGTGCGGACTGCCCGCACGGAGGACGACCCTACGGGGATCAGTGAATTCCCCCACCTCATCGTCAATCAGGCGCGCGTGCTCGACTACTTCGCGGAGTTCATGGCCAACTCGCCCGCGCGCATGGAGCCGGATTACGGGCTGGAATTCCGCAGCCTTGAGGTCACGGGAGAGGGTGAGTACCCGGTCACCGTGACCCTGGGACACACCACGGGCCCCAATGAAGGTGAGGAGCGGACGGTCCGCGCCAAGTACGTCGTCGGTGCTGATGGAGCGCGCAGCAAGGTCCGCGAGGCGATCGGCTGCACGATGGCGGGCGATAAGGCGAACCACGCGTGGGGAGTCATGGACGTCCTCGCAGTCACGGACTTCCCCGACATCCGCCTCAAGTGCGCCATCCAGTCCGTCTCCGGCGGCAGCATCCTCCTCATTCCGCGTGAGGGCGGGCACCTGTTCCGGATGTATGTGGACCTTGGAGAGGTGCGCCCGGATGACGCCGGAGCCGTCCGGCGCACCACCATCGAGGAGATCATCCAGAAGGCCAACGCGATCCTGCATCCCTATACCCTGGACGTCCGCAGCGTCGCCTGGCACAGCGTGTACGAGGTAGGTCACCGGCTGACTGACCGGTTCGACGACGTGATCCTGGCCGAGCTCGGTACCCGGACTCCGCGTGTCTTCATCACCGGCGACGCCTGCCATACCCACAGCGCGAAGGCGGGCCAGGGCATGAATGTCTCGATGCAGGACGGCTTCAACATCGGCTGGAAGCTGGGGCACGTGCTGGAGGGCCGCAGCCCCGAATCCTTGTTGGCCACGTATTCAGCGGAGCGGCAGGTAGTTGCGAAGAACCTGATCGACTTCGATAAGCAGTGGTCCACGCTGATGGCCAAGCGGCCCGAGGAGTTTGAGAATCCCTCCGAGTTGGAGGACTTCTACGTACGCACCGCAGAGTTCCCGGCCGGTTTCATGACCGAGTACGCACCTTCAATTGTGGTCGCTGAGGCTGAGCACCAGGACCTGGCTACCGGCTTCACCATCGGGAAGCGCTTCAAGTCGGCTCCCGTTGTGCGTGTCTGCGACACCAATCCTGTTCACCTGGGCCATCAGGCCAAGGCGGATGGCCGCTGGCGCATCTACGTCTTCGCTGACGAAGCGCTTCCGGGAACCCCGTCGCCGGTTGAGGACTTCGCGGCGTGGATCGCGACTGCACCGGACTCACCGCTGACTGCCACGCCCGAGGGGGCGGATCGTGACGCCTGGTTCGACGTCAGGGTCATCTACCAACAGGATCACCCGAGCATCGACATCAACGCTGTCCCGGAAGTCTTCAAACCGCAGGTCGGCCCGTTCAGGCTCAACTATCTGGAGAAGGTGTTCGGTGTTGACCCGGCTGAAGACATCTTCGAGCTGCGCGGCATCAGCCGCAATGGCGCCGTCGTCGTCGTTCGTCCTGACCAGTACGTGGCCAATGTGCTCTCGTTGACGGCGACCAACGAGTTGGCTGCCTTTTTCGAACCGCTGCTGGTCCGCTAGGCGGGCAGGAGAGCGAGGGCTGCAAACACGGCCGTGTAGATGGGGATGATCCAGAACACGGCGGAGGACGCCAGGCGGGATCGCAGGGGTTTCCGCTTGGTGGTTCGCTTCAGGGGTGACGTGACGGGGTCTTCGGCTCCGCCGCGCTTTCTCCTCATATCGGAGAGTTGCCACGCGACCCCGAAAAGAAGGACGGTCGTCCCCGCCGCAAACGTGGGCCGCGCCGGGAACTGCGCGAGCGTGACGTCGTCGAGCGAGACAAGCGCAACGAGCATGGCCACCAAAAGCATGGAATGAACGACGACGGCGGCGATGGGCCTCCTGACGAAGGCCCGGAGCAGCCACTCGAGTTGCGTGGTGAGAAGTATCAGCGCTCCGAGCACAAGGGCGACGACAACGGCCTCGCCCAACGAGAAGAGCACCGGCCCGCCGCTATTGATTGAACGAAGCCCGTCCAGAAGGGCGGCCGAGCCGGCAAGCTGCACGGCAAGAGGTGCAGCGGCGCGGAACGCACCCGTTGACAGATCCGGTGGCAGCTTCAAGGAGCGTGCGTACTCAACAGGGTCACCGAAGGCATCGTCCGCGTTCTGACCGCTTTCCGCGCAGTGGGAGTTCACCTCCGAGAGAGCGTCACCGATCCGCTTGCCGCTCACCCCGGCCAGCCGGAGTTCAAGGATCAGTTTCTCGGCCCACTCCTCTTCCACCGCTGGAGCAAGCTCGCGCTCGAGCGCATAACGATGTCGATGAATCGCTTTCATTGGTGACCTACCCATGCTGATTCCCCCTGTTTTCGTTCTGTGTTGAATTGAGGAGCGCGGACACAGCGTTTGAGAAGCGTTTCCAGTCTTCGGTGCTTGAATTGGCCTGCTCCCGACCTGTGGCGGTGAGGGAGTAGTACTTCCGGCCCGGTCCGCCTTCACCGGCCCGCCATTCGATGGAGACCAGCCCGTCCTTCTCCAACCTCCCAAGCAGGGGGTAGAGGGTTCCGCCCTTGATCTTTCCCAGTCCTGCAGCGGTGAGGCGTTGACTGATGACGTATCCGTATGTCGTCTCGCCGACGAGGATGTTGAGGACGCACGGCATGAGCACGCCCCGGAGCCATTCGCCCGGCCACTCACTCTCGTTCACCACCCGTATATCGTTACACTAACTAGATAGACATGCAACCTACGTGGTTCACGCGGATCGTTGCCTTACAGGCGCCGAATGTCTACAGTGTGAACATCTGTTTGAATGCATTCCCGCAATCAAAGCCTGAGTGCCCAGTTCCACAACTGATTGAGAAATCCCAACTAGTTGGTTATGCTGCTGAAGGCCGTTCGAGATTGGGCTCCGCTCATGCGGACCGAATCTGTCCGCAATGCTCTTAATCCCACGACTGTAGAAACCTAGGGTTGACCCATGACAATCATCCAGGCCGAGGGTCTGACGAAGACGTATAAATCGAAGAGCGGTCCCGTGCATGCGCTGGCGGGTCTGAACCTTTCGGTTCCGCAGGGAACCGTGAAGGCATTGCTTGGGCCGAATGGCGCGGGCAAGACGACGGCAGTAAAAGTTCTCACCACCCTGATCAAGCCGGACGAGGGTTTCGCACACATCGATGGGATCGACGTCGTCCGCAATCCGAAGGCTGCCCGACGCATCATTGGGGCGTCCGGCCAGTACGCCGCGGTGGATGAAAACCTGACGGGGTTCGAGAACCTAGAGATGGTCGGCAGGCTCTACCACCTGGGAGCCAGGACCGCTCGCAAGCGGGCACAGGAGCTGATCGACCAGTTTGAGCTGACCGAAGCGGGCAACCGCCCGGTCAAGGGGTTTTCCGGCGGCATGCGCCGTCGAATCGACCTCGCCGGTGCTTTGGTGATCAATCCCAAGATCCTCTTCCTTGACGAACCCACCACTGGATTGGACCCGCGGAGCAGGCTCGCACTCTGGGAAATCATCAACAACCTGGTGAAGGAGGGCACAACGCTGCTGCTCACCACCCAGTACCTTGAGGAAGCAGACCACCTGTCTGACGACATTGCTGTGATCGACGGCGGCAAGGTCATCGCGGAAGGCACCTCGGACCAGTTGAAGGCGCAGATCGGCGGCCACCGTGTGGTTGTCACGCTTGTCAACGAGTCCGACGCCGGCTCCGCACGTGAGATTCTGGGCCGCCACGGCGACGGCGAGCCCATCGTGAACGACCGCACCGTTGAGGTGTCCGTGATTGAGGGACCACGCGCACTGCAGTATGTGCTCGCGGATCTGGGCCAGGCGGGCATTGAGCTACACGACGCCGGGATGCGGCGGCCCAGCCTCGATGATGTCTTCCTGAAACTCACAGGGCATCGGGCTGAAGAGGAAGTCCCCGAAAACGCAGAGATGGAGAAAGCACAGTGAGCGTCCTTACTCAGGGAGTCCGATCGGGCATCGAACCGGCCCGCATGAGTGCAGGCGCCATGTGGTTGTCTGACGGATGGACGGTAACCAAACGAAATCTCATCAAGATCAAACGATCCCCGGACATGCTGATTTTCGCAGTTCTGCAACCCATCATGTTCGTACTGCTGTTCAGCCAGATCTACGGCGGATCAATCGCGGTCGAGGGCACTGATTACACGCAGTACCTGATGGCAGGCATTTTCGCCCAGACCGTAGTCTTCGGTTCAACTTTCTCCGGGGCCTCGATGGCACAGGACCTGAAGCTCGGGATCGTTGACCGCTTCAGGACACTGCCGATGAGCTCCTCAGCGGTCCTTATCGGTCGAACAGTGAGTGATCTGGTTCTGAACGCCATCTCGATGCTCATCATGATCGGCACAGGTTTCCTTGTTGGGTGGAGGGTCAACACCTCGGTTCCGGAGTTCCTTGCCGGGGTTGGCCTGCTCCTGCTCTTCTCCTTCGCTTTCAGTTGGGTAATGGCGCTGCTCGGGATGATGGTGAAGTCAGCTGAGACGATCAACAATGCCTCATTTATGATCCTCTTCCCGTTGACGTTCATCTCGAATGCCTTTGTGCAGCCCCAGAACCTTCCGGCTCCGCTCGAGACCTTCGCCAATTGGAACCCGGTATCTGCCCTCGTGCAGGCGGCCCGTGAGCTATTCGGAAACGTTGGTACGGCACCCGTGCCTGACGCCTGGCCAATGCAGAATGCCATCCCGACGGTACTGATAGGCGCTGTACTGATGCTCGCCATCTTTGTGCCGCTAGCCGTGAAGAAGTACAAGTCCATCAGTTCACGCTGACTCTCCGCAGCACGGATACTTCGAGCGGGCGCTCAGAACCCTTTTCGCAAGAAAAGTGGTTCTTGGCGCCCGCTCGACGCGCTTCCCGGACTAGGCGACGCGCAGGTGACAATGGATGCATGCTCCGCCGCGTCGTCGTCGTACTCTGCCTGCTCCTGATGAGCGCGTGTACCAGAGCGCCCGCCGAAGCGCCGTCCGAATCTCCTGAGTCGGACGAACCGTCGATATCGGTCGAAGTTTCCAGGCCGCCGCTGACGGAGCCTCCGGTTTCCGTGTCGACGCCGGACGTTGCCAAGCCGCCAGCCGCTGAGCCGGACCTTGTCCTCGCCACCGATGCCTCAGGCGACAGCCTCCTGGTTGTTGATCCCGCCGATCGGGAGAACCCGGTCCAGGACACCATCCCGGTCGGTGCTGCACCGTGGGATGTGTACGTGGCGGCTGGGCAGGCGTTTGTCTCCACAGCGGAAGGCGTCGCCGTCGTCGATCTCGACCGGCGAGCACGGACCGCTTTGATCCCTTATGCGCATCAACCCGCCCCGGTCGAGTTCGGGGAGTACCGGCCCGGTGGCACCGGAATCGTGGCCAGCGATGACGGCAGCACCGTGTATGTCGCCGTCGTCGTCGCGGGCGGTACGTCGGTGCTGGAGAAGATCGACGTCGCGGCCGGACAGTCAATCGGAAGCGTCGAGGTGGGCCTGCGCCCCTTCGACATCCTCCTCTCGGATGACGGCTCGGAGGTCTATACGATCGATCACGATTCGTTCTCGGTTCACATCGTCGACGCCGGGACGCTCGCTGCCCGACAGATCGAAGTCGCCCCTTTCGGCACCGAAGACGGCCTGGCCTCGTGGGAGAAGCTTCACTACGGCGCGATCGACGACGACGGCAACCTCCTCCTGCCCTACCAGGGGCTGGCGCTCGCCGTCGTCGATCCGGCAACCGGCACTGTTGCTGTGGAGGAAATGACCGCGAACTCGCACCAGCACGGCGCGGCCTATATCGAGGGGAAACTGCTGGGTATAGGCACGGGCGCGTTCGGAAACGCGACAGGGGAACCGAACCTGACTATCCGCGACCTGGCTACGGACCAGGAGGAAATTGTGCCGCTGGGCCGCCTCCATGAAACGGTGCTTCCGTGGACGGATGCCGCCGGCACACAGTATGCACTGCTCTCCGGTGGCTATACCCGGGAAGGATTCTGGCCGGGCATCACGGCGGTCAACCTCGAAACGCTTGAGCAGTACGAACTCGACATCCCAGGTCGCCCGCAGTCCCTGGCCGCAATTCCCTGAGCAACATCGAGCGGGCAGAAATAACCGGATTCCGCGGGGGAACCCGTCATCAGCGCCCACTCGATGACGTTCGAGGTTCGCGGGGATCATCCTTTCGACGTACCGGCGGCCAGAGCAAGATCATCCCTCTGGGCGGCGTCGCGGTGCACACGGATAAGTAGGGTGGAAGTATTCCAAGAAACCCCTCTTCCCAAGGATGCCCACAATGATTGAGGCAGCAGAGCTGGCCAAACGCTACGGCTCCAAGACGGCCGTAGATCGCATTTCCTTCACCGTGAAGCCCGGCCAGGTGACCGGCTTCCTCGGTCCCAACGGGGCCGGTAAGTCCACCACCATGCGCATGATCGTGGGGCTGGACCGTCCTTCAGGCGGTGATGTACGCGTCAACGGCAAACACTACGCACAGCACGCGGCACCGTTGCGTGAAGTAGGCGCCCTGCTCGACGCAAAAGCCGTCCACACCAAGCGCAGCGCCTACAACCACCTTCGCGCGATGGCCGCGACCCACGGCATTCCCAACAGCCGGGTCAAGGAAGTCATCGACATGACCGGCCTTGGCCCTGTCGCCAAGAAGCGCGTCGGTGGTTTCTCCCTGGGTATGGGCCAGCGCCTCGGCATTGCCGCCGCGCTGCTCGGTGACCCGCACACCGTCATCCTCGACGAGCCGGTCAACGGTCTCGACCCCGAGGGCGTCCAATGGGTCCGCCACCTTGTCAAAGGGTTGGCATCCGAGGGCCGCACGGTCTTCCTGTCCTCCCACCTCATGTCGGAGATGGCGCTCACTGCGGACCACCTGATCGTGATCGGGCGCGGCAGGATCATCGCCGACGCACCGATCAGCGAAATCATCGCGGGTCAGGGTCAGTCGCGCACCAGGGTCCGCACCGAGAATCCGGGTGAGCTGGTCAGGGCTTTGGCTGCAGACGGCGTCACCACCCAGCAGCTCGAGCCTGAACTCCTCGAAATCACCGGTGCCGACACGCGCCGGATCGCGCAGGCGGCCCTCGCCAATCAGGTGCTCGTCTACGAACTCACGCCGCTGCAGGCGTCCCTTGAAGAGGCCTACATGCAGCTCACCGGCGATGCAGTTGAGTACCACTCACATGATCTTCCGCAGGCCCCCGCCGGAGCCGGCGCCCAGGGAGGAAAGTAACCATGGCACATACAGCTACTGCGACGGCTCCACAGAGCCCGATCGCCCGCCGCACCACCACAGGATCGGGAGTGAGCTTCGGGCGAGTCCTGAAGTCCGAGTGGATCAAGGTCACCACGGTCCCCTCCACAGTAATTCTGCTGGCAATCACATTGATAGTCATGGTTGGTTTCGCAGCGCTTTTCGCCTGGCAGACCACTGTGCTCCTCGATTTCCAGGCCGACCCGGAGATGGCCGCCCAGATGCAAGGCGCTCCAGATGCCACGTCCATTGTTTCCACCATCCCGGGCTCCGGCGTCGTATTCGGGCAGCTCCTTATCGGCTCCCTCGCGGTGGTCCTGATCGCTTCCGAGTGGGGAACGGGCATGATCCGGTCCACAATGGTCGCCGTCCCGAAGCGCGTTCCGGCGCTGCTTGCCAAGCAGCTTGTCTTCGCGCTGATCGCCTTCGTTCTCGGAGCGGGATCCGCCTTCCTCGGCTACCTTGTGTCGCAGCCGATCCTGACGCCGTCCGAACTCAACTTCAGCCTCGGTACCGACGGTGTCCTGCTGCACATCATCAACACCGGCTCGGTTCTGGCGCTGGTCGCTGTCATGGCGATGTCCATCGGAACGCTCCTGCGCAACACGGCGGGCGGCGTGGTCACCACGATCGGCTTGCTGTTCGTTGTGCCGATCCTCGTGATGACGCTTCTTGCCGGCATCGCCGACTGGATTCCCGACGCCGCCCGGTTCCTTCCTGATGCGGGTGCCGCCCAGATGGTGGCCATCGACATCGCCGACGGCGCCCTCAACCAGTGGCAGGGCGCGCTGGTCCTCGGCGGCTGGGCCCTGGGTCTCCTGTTGATCTCCCTCCTGGTCACGAAGAAGCGCGACGTCTAGGCACCGCGCACAATAAGCTCACTCCATGAGTGAAAAGACCTCGGTGAAGGGGACGGCGGAACGAACGGCTGCCGTCTCCTTCACCGAGATTAACGCACGACGGCTCGGCCCCATCCGCCGGTTCTTCCGGAACCATCCGCGGGTGATGGACGCCGTCGTCGTACTGCTCTTTCTGCTTGCGAGCGTTCCGAATGTGTTCTTCGCCGCAGAGGTATCCACGGGTTGGTGGAGCGTGGCGCCGCTCGGCGTGGCGGCCGTCATCCTGGCTTTCAGGCGCAGCCGACCGCTGATCGTGCTCGCGCTGCTGTGTGCTGTGGAACCCTTTGCGCTACTGCTGTCGGAGGCGCGTTCCAGCGTTGGCATCGCCATCTGGTTCGCCCTGTATGTGGTTGCCGTTTCGCACAAGATCCGCGTTGCGATCGCCGCGCTCATCGGTGCCCTTGTTATCTCGATCGCGCCCCTGTGGTTCACGCCGAACATGATGCCGGACGAATTTCCCTTCCTGATCTGGGTTGTCATGGGCTTCATCGTCATGTGGTACGCCGTCGCGATGGGTGCCGGCATGACCGTCCGGCGCGAGCGCAAGCACGAGAACGAACTCCGCGACTGGGCGGACCGCAACGCGGAGCTGGCGTCCGCGAACGAACGCAACCGTATTGCACGCGAGATGCACGACGTCGTCGCTCACTCGCTCTCAGTGATGGTGGCGCTCTCGGATGGCGCCGCCGTCGTCATGAAGCGCGACCAGGACCGTGCGCGCCAGGTTCTCACCGAACTCTCCGCCACCGGCCGGACAGCGCTCGCAGACATGCGCAGGGTCCTGGGCGTCCTGCGGGAAGCGCCCGACGCCGCACCGCTGGCTCCGCTCCCGGCTACGGGATCGCTCGCCAGCCTCCTTGACGGCTTCCGCGCGGCGGGTCTGCCCATTCGGGTGCAGTTGAGTGGTCCAGGGCTGCCGGGGGATCCGGCCTTCGAACTGACTGTGTACCGCATCATTCAGGAGTCATTGACCAACGTCCTGCGGTATGGCAAGGCGGTAACCGCCGTTGATGTCGCGATCGCGCGGGTGGGAAGTACGGTGAAGGTCCGCGTGTCCGACGACGGACGCGGAGCCATGGAGCCCGCCGCCTCGATTGGAACGGGACAGGGGATCGCGGGCATGCGCGAACGTGCAGCGATTTACGGCGGTACCGTGAAGTGCGGACCTGGGCCATCCGGCGGCTGGGTAGTTAACGCGGCACTGGAGATACCCCAAGAGCAGGAGAAAACGGCGTGAGTGAACCGACCAAAGTCCTTCTCGTGGACGACCAGCCGCTTCTGCGCATGGGCTTCCGCCTGATCCTCGAAGGTGAGGAGGACATGCACATTGTCGGCGAGGCATCGGACGGCGCGGAGGGCGCCCGGCTCGTTGGCAGCCTGGCTCCCGACGTCGTCCTCATGGATGTCCGCATGCCGGTGATGGACGGCATCGAAGCGACCCGGCGCATCACGGCCTCCGGAGCCTGCGCCCGGATCATCATCCTCACCACGTTCGACCTCGACGAGTACGCGTTCGCAGGACTGCAGGCCGGCGCCTCGGCGTTCCTGCTCAAGGACGTGGCGCCGGAGGAACTGGTGCGTGCCGTGCGCGTGGTCGCGAGCGGTGACGCCGTCGTCGCTCCGCGGATCACCCAGCGCCTGCTCGAGACGTACGTGCGCTCCAAACCGGACGCGCCGAAGCCGGCCCGCGATCCGCTGCTCGAGGACCTGACGCCGAGGGAACTGGAAGTGCTGGAGGCTATCGCGGAGGGGCTCTCCAACGCGGAACTGGCCCACCGCTTCTTTCTGTCCGAAGCAACGGTCAAGACGCACGTCCGCCGCATTCTGACCAAACTTCACCTGCGCGACCGCGTTCAGGCCGTGGTGTACGCCTATGAGACCGGTCTGGTGACGCCAAGCCAGGGGCTGGATTTCTAGCGCTAGGGTGGAATGCATGACTGCCGCTCACGCCCACATTGCTGATCTCGGCGCTTACGTCAGCGCCTCGCCCTCGAGTTTCCACGCAGCCCATGAGGGCGGCCGGCGCCTACAGGCAGCCGGGTTCACCCGGTTGCTCGAGGAGGACGCCTGGGACGGCGGGCCCGGCCGTTACTTCGTTATCCGCGACGGCGCGCTGATCGCCTGGCGCACCCCGGCCGCTGCCACCGAGACCACCGGGTTCCATATACTCGGCGCCCACACCGATTCGCCGTCCTTCAAGCTCAAGCCCAAGCCGACGATCGGCCGACACGGCTGGCTTCAGGCCGGCGTCGAGGTCTACGGCGGGCCGTTGCTGAACTCCTGGCTGGACCGCGAGCTGGCGTTTGCGGGTCGTCTGGTTACGCACGACGGCGCCGAGCACCTCGTGCACACCGGCCCGCTCCTGCGCTTTCCCCAGCTCGCGATCCACCTCGACCGCGCAGTCAATGACGGATTGAAGCTGGACAAGCAGCAGCACATGAACCCCGTCTGGGGGCTCGGTGACCCCGCGCGCGCCGACCTGCTGCAGCTGCTGGCGGTGGATGCGGATCTGGAGGCGGCGGAGGTCGGCGGGTTCGACGTCGTCGTCGCCGACACCCAGGAGCCGCGCGTCTTCGGCGCAGACGGCGAGTTCTTTGCCTCGGGCCGACTGGACAATCTTTCTTCCGTGCACGCCGGGCTTACCGCCCTGATCCACGCGACAAAGCACGACGACGACGGCGCCCCCATCGCCGTGCTGGCCGCCTTTGATCACGAGGAAGTGGGCAGCGCCTCACGCTCAGGTGCGAGTGGACCGTTCCTCGAGGACATCCTGCACCGGATCTCGGCCGGGCTGGGAGCTGACGCCGAAGCGCGGAGGCGGGCCCTGGCGTCGTCGTTCTGTGTCTCTGCCGACGCAGGCCACGCCGTTCACCCGAACTATGCGGACCGGCACGACCCCGCGAACCACCCGGTCCTGAACGGCGGGCCGCTGCTGAAGATCAACGCCAACCAGCGGTACACCACGGACGCACCGGGCGCTGCATATTGGGCAAGGCTGTGCCACGATGCCGGAGCGCCGTACCAGGAATTCGTGTCGAACAACGTGATGCCGTACGGGTCCACCATTGGGCCGCTGACGGCCACGCGCCTGGGAATCCGGACGGTCGATGTCGGCGTGCCGCTGCTGTCCATGCATTCAGCGCGCGAACTGTGCGGCGTTGAGGACCCGTACCAGCTCACGCGGATCACGGAACGGTTCTTCTCGACCACGGTCTAGTTGTCCACAGCCGGTTCGGAGCGGCCCGTTAATTCGGATAGTATTGATGAGTTCGTGCCTGCGCGGAACCGCGGAAATGTGCGGTTTCGGGGCCGAACCAACGCAAAAGAACCTCCTGTTGCGGAAGGACCGCGACCGTTTAGCCCAGAGGAGGTGGGTTCACAAATGCGTGCTTATGAACTGATGGTAATCATCGACCCCGATGTCGAGGAACGTACCGTTGAGCCAACACTCGAGAAGTTCCTGAACGTTGTTCGCAATGGTGAAGGAACCGTAGACAAGGTGGACATCTGGGGACGTCGCCGCCTGGCTTACGAAATCAAGAAGAAGGCCGAGGGCATTTACGCCGTCGTCAACTTCACCGCTACCCCGGCTATCGCTGCTGAACTTGACCGCCAGCTTGGTCTGAATGAGACCATCCTGCGCACCAAGATCATCCGCCCCGAGGAGCAGAAGGTTTCTGCCGAGTAATTTCGGCTTCAAAACCAGGTCCACCCCGGTGGGCCAGTGACCGTAGGAGGCACCATGGCAGGCGAGACCACAATCACGGTCGTCGGTAATCTCACCAGCGACCCGGAACTTCGTTTCACCCCGTCAGGCTCTGCAGTGGCTAATTTCACCATTGCGTCGACGCCGCGGACCTTCGACCGTCAGTCCAACGAATGGAAGGACGGCGAAACGCTGTTCCTCCGCGCGTCGGTCTGGCGTGAAGCGGCTGAAAACGTCGCGGAAACCCTCACCAAGGGAACCCGCGTTGTTGCCCAGGGCCGCCTCAAGTCACGTTCGTATGAAACCAAGGAAGGCGAGAAGCGCACCGTCATGGAGCTGGAGGTGGACGAAATCGGTCCATCCCTGCGCTACGCATCCGCGAAGGTCAGCCGCACCCAGCGCTCAGGCGGTGGCGGTGGTGGCTTCGGCGGAGACAACGGCAACTTCGGCGGTGGCGGCGGTTCCAACCAGGGTTGGAGCGGCGGCCAGCAGCAGCAAAGCCAGAGCCAGGCATCCCAGGATCCCTGGGGAGCGCCTGCTGGCGGCAACTCGTCAGGTTGGGGTAACGGCCCGGATTCTTCCGAGCCACCGTTCTAACCATCGTGTGCACGGTATCGCTGTGCACCAGTAGTAATTCCCATCCCGCAGAACCGTTCTGCGGGCTCCACCAGACATAAGGAGCACCACGATGGCTAAGGCTGAACTTCGTAAGCCCAAACCAAAGTCAAACCCCTTGAAGGCCGCTGACGTCACCGTCATCGACTACAAGGACGTAGCACTGCTGCGTAAGTTCATTTCCGACCGCGGAAAGATCCGTGCACGCCGCGTAACCGGCGTCACCGTGCAGGAACAGCGCAAGATCGCACAGGCAATCAAGAACGCCCGCGAAGTTGCCCTCCTGCCTTACTCCGGCGCAGGCCGCGGCTAAGGAAAGGGAACTTACACAATGGCAAAGCTTATTCTGACCCAGGAAGTCACCGGTCTCGGCACTGCCGGCGATGTTGTCGAGGTGAAGAACGGTTACGCACGTAACTACCTTCTGCCCCGCGGCTTCGCCCTCACCTGGACCAAGGGTGGCGAGAAGCAGGTTGAGTCAATCAAGGCTGCACGCAGTGCACGTGAGCACGCCTCTCTTGAGGATGCCCAGCGCCAGGCTGCCGCACTCCAGGCGAAGCCGGTCAAGCTGACCGTCAAGGCCGGCGAGTCCGGACGCCTCTTCGGTACCGTCAAGGCCGAGGATGTCGCGAAGGCTGTTGAGGCTGCAGGTCTCGGCTCGATCGACAAGCGCAAGGTTGAACTGCCGGCACACATCAAGTCGGTTGGCAGCTACCAGGCCAACGTTCGTCTGCACGAGGACGTCGCGGCCACGATCGATCTCAACGTCGTCGCCAGCTAAACAACAGGGGTCCCCAAGCGAGCGAAGCGAGGTTGGGGAAGTTGTGAAGCGCTAAGTGGCTAGGGCGCTGACAGCGCTCAACGAAAGGCCTCCGCTCGGTTGAGCGGGGGCCTTTCGCTTGCCCGGACTTTTCCCGGAACTTTCGTGCAGCTCTGGTGACTTCGACGGCGTGGAAGCCGCCAAAGCTGCACGAAAGTTCCGTGGGTGGCTCAGGAGAACGTGTAGTCGGTCGTGGTTACGTGTCGGTGGCCCATTGCTGTGAGCTGTTCGAGAACCTCCAGGTCGACGTCCTCGAGCTTGTTGATATAGAGGCACGCTGCGCCGGTCTTGTGCTTGCCCAACTTCTGCAGTAACTCAGCCGATCCGGGAGCTTCAGTCAGCCCGTACAGCGCCAGGTTGGCGCTTCGCGGCGAGAAGCCGGTTGCAAGTGCGTCTCCCTCACGGCCGGTCGCGTACTTGTAGTGGTAGCTTCCGAAGCCAATCATGGACGGTCCCCACATGACCGGTTCCAGTCCGGTTACCCGCTCCATCATCGCCAACAAGGTCTCCGCGTCCCGGCGTCGTCGTTCATTGGGAACTGCTGCGACGAAATCCTGTACAGATGCCTCGGTGGGCATAGTCTTGTTTTCAGCCATGTAGGGCAGTATTGCAGGCGATCAGTGGGTGAGCCAGCAGTCGGTGCCACCAGCTGCGCGCAACCGAACCCGGAGGAACGCTCATGAAATGTCCTGTCGACAATATTGACCTCGTGATGTCTGAGCGAAGCGGCGTCGAAATCGACTATTGCCCTACCTGTCGCGGGGTATGGCTGGACCGGGGAGAGCTGGACAAGATCCTCGACCGGGCTGCTGCGCTTGCCGGCCCTGAGCGTCCGCATGCGCCGTCGGCACCGCCTGTGGCTCCGCCCCTGCCGTCGCCTCTGCTGAACCGGGCGCCGCGCCCCTCCGAGCGCGATCATGGACGGTACGACGACGACCGCTACGACTCCCGCGATCACCGCTTTGAGCGGGACAACCGTCGCGGAGATGACTACCGAGGCTACGAGGGACGCGGTTATGAGCCGCGCGGCCAGAAGCCGTACCGGAAGAAGAAGGATAACTGGCTCGGCGAGATGTTCGATTTCTAGGAGTATGCCTTCCCTTGCATGACCGACTCCCGTCCATCAGGGGAGCGGCATACACGGCCGTCATGCCCTATTTGCACTGTGATCCAGAACACAATCAGCTAGCTGTGTACTTGTGGATAGCAGGTGCATAACCGGGCCCTGTACGGGCATTTCGCGGTTCTGTCAACATGGAATCTGAGGATGAATGTTGATAGCTAGATTCTTTTTATCCACAGAGCGTTTGGACTGTTTCGCCTAGTCAGAAGTGGTTTCCGGTAAAAACTATTCGCAAATCCACACCTTTGTCCCCAAGCTGTGCACACAACACGCCGAACAATTACCCACTTATGCACAACCCCTGTGGATAACCCACTTGGCGCGGGTGGCGTTCAGGACTAGCGTTGCGGGGTATCCCACACCGCAAGACTGTCAGTAGCAGCTGGTAGTTATTCCATATCAGCTCGAAATTCCTGACCGTCCAGTTCGGCCAGTGGGTTCGGGGAAGCTACGGGAAGAAAGGCCGCACACGTGTCTTTGACTCATGCGGATTCATCATCAGACACACGGTCTCCGGAGTTTTCCCGTACGCCCCCACAGGACCTTGTTGCCGAGCAATCAGTACTCGGTGGAATGATGCTTTCGAAGGACGCCATCGCCGATTGCGTTGAGGTGCTTCGGGGCGTGGACTTCTACCGCCCGGCACACGAGAGCATTTATGAGTCGATCATCGATCTCTATGGCCGCGGCGAGCCTGCGGATGCCGTCACCGTCTCGGATGAGCTGACCAAACGCGGCGAAATCTCCCGGATCGGCGGACCCGCTTATCTTCACACCCTCATTCAGTCCGTACCGACTGCCGCGAACGCTGGGTTCTACGCGGAAATCGTTCGTGAGCGCGCAGTCCTTCGCCGTCTTGTTGATGCCGGCACCAAGATTGTTCAACTGGGTTATTCGAATGACGGCGAAGTGGATGACATTGTCAACGCCGCCCAGGCGGAGGTGTACGCCGTCGCGGAGCGACGCACCGCCGAGGACTACGTTCCGCTAAAGGACATCATCGAGGGCACGGTGGACGAGATTGAGTCCGCCGGGCACCGAGGCGAAGGCATGACCGGCGTTCCCACGGGCTTCTACGAGTTTGATGAGCTGACTCAGGGCCTGCACGGCGGACAGATGATTGTTATCGCGGCCAGGCCGGCAATGGGGAAGGCTCTAGCACTCGACACTCCGCTGGCCACCCCAAGCGGTTGGACCTCGATGGGTGAGGTTTCAGTCGGGGATGAAGTGATTGCTGCAGACGGGACCCCAACCCACGTTGTCGCGGCAACCCATGTGATGCATGGGCGGCCGTGCTACAAGGTGACCTTTGATGACGGCTCCACGATCATCGCCGACGAGGAGCATCAGTGGCTTACTGACACGCGAGCGTCCCGTAAGTCTGCACAGGCCGCGGCAACGGGTTACAATGGCGCACGCAATCAGCGGATCGTCCCGGGGATCCGCACAACGGGGGAGATCGCTCAAACGCTGCGTTGTGAGACCAAGGACCGCCGGCTCAATCATTCAGTACGCAACACCCGCCCCTTGGTGATGCCCCATGCGGAGCTACCTATTGGCCCTTACACGCTCGGTGCGTGGCTGGGGGATGGCGCATCCAAGGCTGCACGCATCACCACTGCTGATGAGGAAGTACTCCTCCGTATCGGCGGGGAAGATTACGAAACGGCGCAGGTGGCAGGCATCACCTACTCTGTGCGTCTGCGTGAGCAGTACACATTCCGCGGCCTTTGTGTTGTCTGCGGCCGTCCTTTCGAAAACAAGGTGCGGCACGTCCGAAGCTGTTCGCGGAGGTGTGGAGCTAAGGCGAGCGCTGTCTCGGACGCTGTTCCCCCGTCGACCTGCCTCGACTGCGGCCGCCCGTGCAGCGGCGGCCTCCGTTGTATGCCCTGCCGCATTTCGAATGGCTCGTTCCAGGCACAACTAAGGACTCTCGGGGTCCTGGGTAACAAACACATTCCTGCTCAGTATCTGAGGGCAAGTGAAATGCAGCGCCGAGCGCTGCTCGCTGGCTTGTTGGATACGGACGGTACAGTCACGGCAGCTGGCTGCGTGCAGTTTGCGGTTACGCATCGACAGTTGGCCGCGGACTTCCGCGAGCTTGCTCTCAGCCTTGGTTATCGCACCGGGTGGTGGGAAAAGCCGGTAAAGGGTAGAAGCGTGTCTTCCTCGACGTGTTTCGTAATCACGTTCTCGACTGATGACACCGTCTTCGGTCTGACACGCAAGCAAATCCTGCACAAGGAGCGTGACTCACGGCCGACTCCAAAGCGTACGCAGCGTTTCATCACGTCGGTTGAACCCGTCGAATCGGTTCCGGTGCGCTGCATCCAGGTTGCGAACAGCGAGCATATGTACTTGGCGGGCCGGTCCTTCATCCCGACGCACAACTCGACGTTCGCATTGGACTGGGCGCGGTCGGCTGCGATCAAGCACAACATGACAACAGTGTTCTTCTCCCTCGAAATGGGCAGAAACGAAATCGCGATGCGCCTGTTGTCCGCGGAAGCCACCATCGGCCTGCAGGATTTGCGCAAGGGAACCGTGAAGGACGAGCAGTGGGGCAAGATCGCCACGACCATGGGTCGCATGAACGACGCTCCACTGTTCATCGATGACAGCCCTAACATGTCGCTCATGGAGATCCGGGCGAAGTGCCGGCGGCTGAAGCAGCGACATGACCTGAAGCTCGTCGTACTGGATTACCTTCAGCTGATGTCCTCGGGCAAACGGGTTGAATCGCGTCAGCAGGAAGTCTCGGAGTTCTCCCGTGCACTGAAGCTGCTCGCGAAGGAACTGAACGTACCCGTCGTCGCTCTCTCACAGCTGAACCGTGGCTCCGAGCAGCGCACAGACAAGCGCCCAATGGTCTCCGACCTTCGCGAATCCGGATGTCTCACGGCTGAGACGAGAGTCCTGCGCTCGGACACCGGCGCCGAAACCACGATGGGTGAGTTATTCCAAGCCGGAGCGAAAGACGTCCCCGTCTGGTCAATGGACGAGAGCCTCCGCTATGTCGAGCGCCACCTCACCCACGTCTTTTCCACAGGCATCAAGCAGGTCTATCGGCTGACCCTTGCGTCCGGCAAGACGGTCCGCGCTACCTCGAACCACCCCTTCTTCACTTACGACGGGTGGCGCCCGCTCGGTGATCTCAAGGTCGGTGATCGACTTGGAGTGCCGCGTCACGTCAACGGTCCGTCGCAACGTACGGACTGGGAGGACTCCCGAGTGATCTTGCTCGGCCATTTGCTGGGTGACGGTTCGTTCGTTAAGCGCCAACCCATCCGATACGCAACTAAAGACGAAGCAAACGTCCGGGCGGTATCCGACGCAGCCGAGCACTTCGGAGTCTCCGCTGTGCGCGACGACTATGCCGCGGCACGCTGCATTACCGTGCGCCTTCCCGCCCCTTACCGTCTCACTCACGGCAAACGAAACCCGATTGCTGCTTGGCTGGACTCTCTCGGTCTCTTTGGCGCCCGGAGCCACGAGAAGTTTGTCCCGGAGGATGTCTTCGCCCTGCCAAAAGTTCAAATTTCCCTGTTCCTGAAGCACCTCTGGGCAACGGACGGTTCCGTGACCGTCAATCGGGCGGGCACGGGCGGACGAATCTACTACGCCTCCACGTCCAGACGGCTTGTCGACGACGTTGCCTGCCTACTCTTGCGGTTCGGCATCAGCGCTCGTGTCAAGAGGGCCACAGCGAAGGGCAACTACCGGCCGGGATACACGCTGGACGTCTCGGGTGGTGACGATCAAAGGAGATTCCTTCAAGAGATCGGCGTTCATGGCGAACGCTCAATAGCGTGTGACCGCCTACTGGAGATCATCCGGGATAAGGCAGCCAACACCAACGTCGATACCGTGCCGCTGCAGGTGTGGGATGACGTGAAGGCGATCCTCGCTGAGAAAGAGATCACCCACCGGGCATTTCAGGCAGCCATCGGCACCCAGTACTGCGGGTCCACGCTCTTCAAGCGAGCACCGTCACGTCAGCGCTTGGCTCGCGTTGCGGCAGTGCTTGATTCTGCCGAACTTGATGTCATGGCCGTCAATGACCTGCTTTGGGACAGCATCATCAGCATTGAGGCGGACGGTGAGGAAGAAGTTTTCGACGCCACTGTTCTCGGAAACCATAATTTCGTAGCCAACGGAATCGCCGTCCACAACTCAATCGAGCAGGATGCCGACATGGTGATTCTGCTTCACCGCGACGACGTGTATGACAAGGAGTCGCCCCGCGCCGGTGAAGCCGATGTCATCGTGGCGAAGCACCGTAACGGTCCCACCAAGACGCTCGTGGTCGGCTTCCAGGGCCACTACTCGCGCTTCAACAACATGGCGGCCGATACCGGCGGGTTCTAGCTCCTCAGGGCAGCCGGCTCGGCCGCAAAACGGTGGGCACACCCGCCTGCGCCGGGTCCAACTCCACCGGACTCACCAGCACGGCAGGGCCCCGGTGGAGCATCCCGGCGGTAAGGGGCTGACAGCGCACGCCGCCACGCCCGCGCATCGCGGCATGCGCACCGGGCGCGAGCACGCGATCCATCCAGGCGCACGGATGCGCCGGCCGGCCTCCCCGCAGGATCACCGAATCCCCACCGGACTCCAACGCAAATTCCTGACCCACCAACGGCGCCAGATGCGCGCCTCGAACAAGCACATTCCGCCGGGTCAGCAGTGGATCAAGGGCACCAACACCCAACTCCGCCGCTATCGCGTCCAACGCCTCCACCGCAAAAACGGTCACAGCAGCGTCCATGTGTGCCGCCTTGCCGAAGAACCGGTCACCGACGATGCCCTTACCGGCCACCACCTCAACCTGATCGGCATCCGACGTAGGCACATCCGCCGCGCCGTCACGCGACCGCCCGAAGTACGCATGACTTGGCGACACGAGCAGGTGCAGGATTTCGACGTCGTACCGGTAGCTGGCCATGCACCTAAGCTAACGTCCTACGGTGTATTGATCACGCTCCCGTTGCCTTCATCGTCCACCCGGGGATCACCTGATTCGTAAGTCACCGTGTTGTCTGACCCTTCGATGTCGATCTCCTCCACCGACACCAGAGTTGCCGTGTTGGACTCCCCTTCGAGGGACAGCTCACGCACCTCTGCGGCCTCCACCGTGTTCCCGTTGCCCTGGACGTCGATCTCGCGGGAGTTCTCCGCTGTGACCGAGTTTCCGGTCCCGTCGACCTCGATCTCGCTGCAGTCACCGCTCACGGTGAGGGTCACGTTGTCCGCGCGAACGTCAACGTCGCCCCCGCCGTCGCAACGGACCGTTTGCGTGGAACCCTGCTCGGTGATTCGGTGTTCCATACCGCCGGACACGGTCACCTCTGCGCCGCCCGTATCGCCTGAGGTGGCAGTGGCGGATCCGCTGGCGGAGGGCGAGTCAGAAGTGTCAGCCGAACTCGGGGCAGCCGGCGGCACTGTCGTGGTCTGTACTTGCGTTGTGTTTGCTGGTTCCGCACCGGCCACGCATCCGCTGAGGAGCATGCCTGCTCCAACCAACGCTGTCACCGTGATAATCCTTGATCGATGCGCCATGGTAGTCCTCCTGCAAAAGTTTCCCGATAGTTTGGACGCTCCAGACCGGGTAATGCTGATGCCTTCAGTGTGCGCTCAGTTTCCTGAAGGCACACTGAACGGGTGGAAGCGATGCGAAAGGACAGGGTGAGCGGTGCGAGTGCTGGTGGTTGAGGACGAAACTGGTCTCGCGCACGGGCTGAGGCGGGGCCTCGAAGCCGAGGGCTTTGCCGTTGATACGGCGGTCAGCGGCGTCGACGGGCTGTGGCTTGCCCGCGAACACAGCTATGCGGTCATACTCCTGGACATCATGCTGCCCGGCTTGAATGGAATGGGCGTCTGCGCGGCCCTGCGGGCCGAGCGGAACTGGACTCCGATCCTCATGCTGACCGCCCGGGATGGTATCGGCGATCAGGTTGATGGCCTGGACACCGGAGCTGATGACTATCTGACGAAGCCGTTCTCGTTCGATGTCCTGCTGGCCCGGATGCGGGCGTTGATCCGACGTGGCGCGGGGGAGCGGCCCACAGTGTTGGTTGCGGGAGACATCAGGCTGGACCCGGCGTCGCGGCGGGTGTGGCGTGGAGAAACGTTCGTCGATGTAACGGCCCGGGAGTTCGCAGTGTTGGAGTTTCTCATACGGCGCGCAGGCCAAACAGTGTCAAAGCGCGACATCCTGAACAATGTGTGGGATTTCGATTTCGAGGGTGACCCCAACATCGTGGAGGTCTATATCCGGCACCTGCGGAACAAACTTGATCGGCCCTTCAACAGAACGGCGATCGAGACCCTGCGGGGTGCAGGCTACCGATTGGCGGACGACGGTGGGTAGGGGAGCGCCCAAGACGTTGCGCGCTCGATTCACGCTTTCTGCAGCACTGATTGTCGGACTCGTCCTGGCAGTATGCGCAGGCATCTTTTACCTGCTGCTCCAGGGGGCGCTGTTCGCGGAGGTCCGTGCGGCCGCCGACGGCGACACGGACGATCTCGAGGCCAGGCTCGGATCGCTGCCCGCTGTGACGGAAACCGACGATGACC
This sequence comes from Arthrobacter tecti, assembly GCF_054511355.1. Classification (NCBI taxonomy): domain Bacteria; kingdom Bacillati; phylum Actinomycetota; class Actinomycetes; order Micrococcales; family Micrococcaceae; genus Arthrobacter; species Arthrobacter tecti. The sequence goes on along the minus strand of NZ_JBTNCT010000012.1, from coordinate 9,669 downwards.
GCTTCTTCCAGATCATCTCCGCCACAGGTGAGGTAACGGCCTCGAGCATGAGTGCGCCCGGAACACCGCTGGGCATCGCTGACACGGATGAGGGCGTGATCCTCCGGATCCCAGAGGAAAGTGCCGACTTCCTGGTGACCGCCGAAGACACGGATGACGGTCAGACCATCATCGTCGGGCGCACGTTGGAGGACGTCCAAGAGACTCTATCCACCGTTGGGGGGCTACTAGCGGGAATGGTGCCCCTGCTGATCCTCATCGTCTCCGTAGTCACGTGGTTGGTAGTGGGCAGGGCGCTGGCGCCGGTTGAGCTGATGCGCAGGGAAGTCGACGAGGTGACCTCACGGAATCTGCACCGCCGCATTGATGACCCCGGGCGCTCTGATGAGATTGGTGGGTTGGCGCGCACGATGAACCGCATGCTGGAGCGCCTCGAACAGTCCCAACGTTCACAGCGCCGGTTCATTTCGGATGCATCCCACGAACTGAAATCTCCGCTCGCTTCCCTCCGGCAGTATGCGGAGGTGGCGCGATCGCACCCGGACCGCATCAGCGCGGATGACTTGTCCAAAGCCGTGCTGGATGAGGGTGGACGCCTGGAGCGGCTCGTCGCCGGGATGCTGGTGCTCGCACGGGCGGACGAGCAGTCGCTGGAAGTGAAGGCCCGCGAAGTGGATCTCGACGACCTTATGCTGGCCGAGGGGCGGCGCCTGCGCACCTCAACCGAACTGGACCTGGACGCGACCGAGGTCGGTGCAGCACGTGTGCTGGGAGACGAAGCTCTCCTTGCTCAGATGGTACGGAACCTGGTGGACAACGCCGCTCAGCACGCCCGCTCGCAGGTTCATCTCAGACTCAGCACCTCCGAGTCAGTGGCCGTCCTCGCCGTGGAAGATGACGGACCCGGTGTGCCGGTGGAGGACAGGGAACGGGCTTTTGAGCGTTTCGCGCGGTTGGATGAATCGCGAACGCGGAACAGCGGTGGCAGCGGCCTGGGATTGTCCATCGTTCAGGAGATCGTCAGCGCCCACCATGGCACGGTGCAGATTTCGAACAGCCTGCTTGGCGGCGTGTGCATCGAGGTCCGCATACCCTCTTCAGAGTAAGGGCGTCAGGAGCTACTAGTCCTCGGGCTGGTCCCACGGGCCCGTGACGGCGAGGGTGAAACCGGGTGACTGGATGTTGACGAAGAGGATCCTGCCGTCGGCGCTGAAAGCGGGTCCGCAGAACTCGCTGTCATTGTGGTCGTTCCGTGCCAACGGATACGTTCCTCCCTGCGAAGTCACGCCCAGCAGGTGGGACACCCCGTCGCTGTCCTCCGCGAGGACAAAACCGCCGTGCGGCGAAACGGTGATGTTGTCAGGCCTTCCTGACACTCCTGGAAGCTGTTCCGCAACTGCGTCAATTCCGAAGATGGTCTTGAGGGTGATGCTTTCATCGGACGGGTCGTAGAACCACACCTGGCCGTTGTGTTCGCCTGCTGCTCCCTCGCGGAAGCGCGCGAAGCTCGCGACGAAGTACGCGCCGTCGTCGGCCCACCATTGACCCTCAAGCTTGTAGGACCGCGTGACCTGGTCATCATCGAACTGTTCGCGCACCGATCGCTCGACGGCGTCCCGGTCCGGCACATCCACCCACTGCACCTGCAGCCGGGTTCCGACGGCCGTCGCTTCGGACAGATCAGAAATGTGCTGACCATTCTCGAAACAGTTCATTGCCTGAAGGCGGCCCGCAACGTCTCCGCCGTCGGACGTGGCCAGCTCATGCAGCTTGCCCGGGCCAGGAAGGAATCCAGACGGCGGTGCCCACCGATAGTAGAGCCCGTTCGGGTCCTTCGCGTCCTCCGTCAGGTAGATGAAGGTGCTCGAAGGATCGACGGCGACCGCCTCGTGCGAGTACCTTCCCAGAAACTTCAGCGGAATCGGGCTCGCCCGGAGGTTAGCTTCCCGGTTGGCCGGATCTACCTCGAAGACATAGCCGTGGTTCTTGGTGCGTCCATCCTCGCCCGCGCGGCTCTCCGTCTCTTCGCAGCTCAGCCACGTGCCCCACGGCGTTATGCCGCCCGCACAATTGTTGTCCGTTCCGGCGAGGCTGGTGTACTGGGCCAACCGCTTGCCCACAGAATCAACCGTGATTGTCGAGGTGCCGCCGATCGCGCCGGGGTCATAGGTCAGCCCCTCCACCACAGGAACCGGGTGCGGCTCGTCGCCGTCGTTCTCATGGTTGGTCACGAGTACCCAGCCGCCGTCGCCGTTGGCGAAGACGCCCATTCCATCCGGGTCTGAGGGGTGTACGCCGTCGTCGGTGGTGGTTTCCCCTGAGCGCGCTACCAGTTGGTAGGAGAACCCTTCGGGTAGGGCCAGGATCCCTTCAGGATCCGGAACGAGCGGACCGTAGCCGGCGGCGGTACGAATCGAGGACACGCCCGAGGGACGGCCGAACGGCTCCAGGCTGCCACAGCCCGCGAACGTCACCCCGAGCCCGGCGGCAGCGGCTCCGCCCAGGAAGGTACGGCGTGTTACTCGGGCACTCATGCAGCCGAGTATTGCTGCCCGATGCTGAACCCTTCCTGAAAGCTACCCCCCGGCCACCGACTGGATGATCATCACCTCGGACCCGGGTGTCACCGCCGTCGCAAGCCCGTCCGCACGCCGCACATCCTCGCCGTCCACGTAGATGTTGACGTACCTGCGCAGCGCCCCCGTCTCGTCACGGATGCGCCGCGCGAAAACCGGCCGCCCGTCAGAGAGCTTGTCCAGCACATCCGACACGGCCACAGCAGAATCCAACTCAACCTCCACTGTCGAGCGATCCTCCACAAGCGGCCTCAGCAGCGTCGGAATCAGCACGGTCACCGGGCTCATGGCGATCCGACACCCGCTTCGGCACCGACGACGACGGCGGCACGCACGCACAATACGTCCGGCAGGTGGGCTGCCACTTCAGTGAAGGACGCACCCTCATCGGCACTGGCATAGACCGAGCCGCCTCGGGTCCCGAAGTACACGCCGACAGGTTCCGCGTTGTCCACACCGGCGGCGTCGCGCAGCACGGCGTTGTATTCGCCGGAGGGCAATCCGTTGTCGAGCCGGGTCCAAGTGGAGCCCGCGTCGTCGGTCCGGTGCACGGCCAGCTTGGCGTCCGGTGGAATGCGCTCGCCGTCTGCCTTCAACGGGATCACCCACGCGGTACCACCGCGGCGGGGATGGGTGAGCATGACGAAGCCGAAGTCTGCCGGCAATCCGTCGGCGATCGAATCCCAGGTCTCGGCGCCGTCGTCGGACCGGTACACGCCGTGATGGTTCTGGGCGTACAGGCGCTGCGGGTCCTCGGAGTCCCGCGCGATCTTGTGGACACACTGGCCGAACTCGGGGTTGGGATCCGGCATGAAGTACGCGGAGATGCCCTTGTTCCGCGGCTCCCAGGCCTGGCCGCCGTCTGTGGAGCGATAGACACCGCCCGTGCTCATGGCCACGTGCACGGTGTCATCGACCGGGCTGGGGACAACGGTGTGGGCGGCAGCCCCGCCGAAACCGGCACCCCATTCGGAGCGGTGCGGGTGGTCCCAGAGCCCGCGGTTCAGTTCGAAGTGCTGGCCGCCGTCGGTCGATTTCCATACGGAGATGGGCTCACATCCCGCCCAGACGACGCCGGGACGGTCTTCCGAGTCCGGCTGCAGCTGCCAGATCCGCCCGAGCGCGGTCTCGTCCGATTCCGCGAACTTGATGGCACCCTGCTCGGGTTCGGACCAGGTGGCGCCGAGATCATCCGAGTAGACGACAGTCGGCCCCCAGTGCCAATCCATCATCCCCACAAGGATGCGCGTTCGCCCGCCGCGGGTGTCGATGCCGACGCTCGGAATCTCCGACATCAGGTGGTGCGGCTGGGACAGCGTCCAGTTCTGCCGGTCGGTACTTGTGGCAACCCAGAGGCCCTTCTTGGTGCCGATGGCCAGGACGGTGGTTTCCATGGGTCCTCTTTTCAGGGAGCGGCTCGCGGCCCCGCGAACGATACTCCGACGGACCGCATGTAAACACTGTAAACAATGGCACAGAGCCGCGGTCCTGTACATACCTTTTCGGCTGAGACCTCTCGGTTAAGCGTATCGGCCCCCCTGCGTTCGCTGGCGCTCACACCGGGACCCTACCGATACGCTTAGGTCCCATGGCCGTGTACATTGATCCGCCTCTCTGGCCCGCGCACGGCACCGTATTCTCCCACCTCATTTCCGACGCCTCCCTGGCCGAACTGCACGGTTTCGCTGCCCGGGCGGGTGTTTCCGAACGGGCGTTCGACGTCGATCACTACGACGTCCCCGCCCGGCGTTACCGGCAACTGGTCCGCCAGGGTGCGCTCGAGGTGGACGGCGGGACACTCGTGCGGATACTGATCAGCAGCGGACTGCGGGTACCTGCGCGGTTGAGGCCGGACCGGATCCGCCGCGCACTTCGCGCACGATGGTCGCAGACACTGCCCGGAGAGCCGGCCCTCGGCGGGCAACTACTGGACCGCTGGTCCGAGCCGCACCGCCGCTACCACAACCCCGAACACCTGCTCGATGTGCTTGAGGCCCTCGACCTCCTCCTCAGCGAGAACGACGACGGCGCCACCCGGCTGAACATCCGGCTCGCCGCCTGGTTCCACGACGCCGTGTATGCAGGGGAGGCTGGTGATGACGAGGAAGCATCGGCGGCGCTCGCCGAAGACAAATTGACCGGCGTCATCCCGGACCCCGGTGAGGTGGCCCGGCTGGTCCGACTTACCGTGACACACAACCCCAACGCCGGTGACCGTGCCGGTGAGCTTCTCTGCGATGCCGACCTCGCCGTCCTGGGCCGCTCCCCGGCCGGCTATCAACGGTATGTGCGCGCGGTCCGGGAAGAATACGCACACATCCCGGACGCGCAGTTCACTGTGGGGCGCGCCGCCGTCGTCGGCCGGTTGCTGGCCCTCGACCCGCTGTACCGCACGGAACAGGGACGCGAGCGCTGGCTCTCAAGGGCGCGCGAGAACCTCGCCGCCGAGCTCCCTACCCTGCGCCGATCCACGGTTCACTGTCGGGTTGACGCCAAGTCCGACGTCAACCCGGTTGACTACGATATTGACTTCAAATAAGCTGACTTCGATATCAGCGTCAAGATGACAGGTGAATCGAATGGTACTTCGTGGAGAGGTTCGCAACGCCGAGGCGTTAGGTCGCATGCTGCAACAGGGCCGCGCGCTGCAGGGGATGAGCCAGCGGCAACTTGCAAAACGCCTCGGCATCGGCCAGAAGTGGGTTTGGGAGATGGAGCAGGGTAAGCCCGGGATCCTGACCGACCGCCTTTTCGAGATGCTCCGGGCAACTGGAGTCCGCCTGTATGCCGAGATCGACGAGCCGATCGACCAGCCGAGCAAGCGCCAAGGCAACGATGGGTGAGCTGAGGGTCGAGCTGTACGGGCATCTCGTCGGCTGGCTGGTTGGAACGGACTGGCGCACCTTTGATTTCCGGACCGACCGCTCTGCGTTTGACCACTTCGAACTGGGCAGCACTATCCTGTCCGAGTCCGTTCCACTGAACGTGACAGCGAACCGCGGTCGCGCTGCCCGTCGTCGTAATTTCTTCTCCGAACTACTGCCGGAGGGCCGGATCCTCACCAACCTGGCCGCCAGTGTCGGGGCTAGGGAACACGACGTAGTGACCCTGCTGGCCCACTACGGGCGGGATGTCGCCGGCGCGATGCAGATCTGGGATCCGGATCGCCCGGGTGAGCCGCGGCGACCCCATGCGACTGCCCTCACGGATGAGGGTGTGAGGGCGTTGCTTCTGGACACGCTGGCTGAGCCCCTGGGTAACAGTCCGCTGACGGGTAAGACTTCGCTCGCGGGGGTACAGGACAAGATTGTGCTGGCGCGCGTCGACAAGCGTTGGCATCGTGTGCACGACGGTTATCCTTCCACGCACATAGTTAAGCCCGAATCGCGCGATCACCCGACGGTCATCTTTGACGAGGAGTATGGTGCCCGCGCTGCGCGGAGTTTCGGACTGTGCCAGACGAAAACCTGGCTGGCGGACTTTGACGGCCTCCCAGCCCTGGTTATTGAACGATACGACCGAGCGCCGGATGCACCTCAGGGCCGTCTTCATCAGGAAGACATGAATCAGGTTCTGGGTGCCCACGCCAATGAGAAGTACCAGGAACTCGGCGGCAAGGTGAGCCTCCGCCGAATCGCTGAGGTGTTCCGAAAGAACGGAGATGACGATTCACTGGAACGTCTGCTGGCTTTGAGTGTTCTGGCCGTTGCGCTGGGAAATGTGGACATGCATGCGAAGAATTTGTCATTGCTACACGGCCCCACCGGTAGCTCGACACTGGCTCCCGCATACGACATGGTGCCCCTGCGCCATCAACGCAACGACGGACGAATGGCACTGTCCATCAACGGCGTCTACCAGCACGACAGCATCACGGCCGCAGATCTGGCTGCGGAGGGTTCCGGCTGGCGCATGCGCAGGCCGGATCTGGTCGTGAACCGGACGCTGGAATCGATCGAGGCATTTGCTGCTGCGGAAGAACCTGACCCACGGGCGTACGGGCGGCTACGGTTGGACGTGTTGAGTTTCACGCGGCGCCTCCTGCGGGGCAAGCCGGCGGGCGGGCCGGGGTGAGGCGGAGTCGTTCCGCGGAGCTCGCTACCCTTCGCTGAGCGCCGGCAGGACGCACCGGTAACGACGACGGTCCGGCCACCTCATATCCGTTGGCGCCGCACTCACGTCGAAGCCGAACCGCCGGTAGAACCCAACGGCGTCGTCGTCGGTTTCAGCTACCACAGGGAGCGATGGATAACGCTCACACACATCCCGAATCAGCGCGGTTCCGAGGTTCCGTCCGCGCTGTGACTCGTCGACGGCTATGTACTCCACCGTCGTCGCTGTCGCGTCGCTTGAGAAGGACACGAACGCCAGCACCTCGCCGTTCTGCGTTAGGCCGATGTTCTCAAGCCGCGGCAGGGCTTCCGCGACCAACCGTTTGAGCTCGGCGTCGCTCTGTCCCGCCGCCTCCCGCAGCAGTGCGAGGAACGCCGGCGTTTCCAGATCAGTTGCGGTGAGCGGTCTGATTCGCTGCATCGGCTCATCGTGGCACAATTGTCGACAGTGTTCACATTTGGGCAGGCTTGGTCGGGGAGGCGGCGTGACGGAGCAGAAACGCAGCACCTACCGGCACGGCGACCTGCGCCGGGCACTGGTCGCGGCAGGAACTGAACTTGCGCGCGAGGGCGGGCCCGCCGCCGTCGTACTCCGCGAAGTGACGCGCCGCACGGGCGTGACCCCGAACGCGGCCTACCGCCACTTCGCGGACAAGAAGGCGCTCCTTCACGCGGTGTCGATGGCGGCGCAGGCCGAACTTGCCCGCTCGATCGAGGACGAACAGGCAGGGCTCCAACCAACCGACGACGACGGCGCCGCGGCCCGCGCGCGCCTGCGTGCCGTGGGTGCCGGGTACCTGCGATTCGCGCAGACCCAGCCGGGTCTGTTCCGTACCGCATTCGCCGAGCACGCGGACCTCCGCGACGCAGGATCTGCCGACTCCGCCGGAGCGAGCGGGTTGACTCCGTTCCAGCTTCTGTCCGCTGCTCTGGATGGCCTGGTTGAGGCCGGTGTGCTCCCGAAGGAACGCCGTCGGGGTGCCGAGTTTCTCGCATGGTCTTCGGTTCACGGCCTCGCGATGCTGGTGATCGATGGGCCGCTGCGCGGGCTCGACCTGGAGCAGCGGACATTCGCTGCGCAGCGGCTCCTTGAGATGGTCGAGAAGGGGCTATGACTCGGTAGTTTCCGGCTCCACGGTCTCTTCCGGCGTCTTGAAGGCGACGAGTTTGTCCTCGAGGCCGACCAGCGTGAGGTCTTCCGCCGTTTGTCCCACAGTTGTCACAGCGCTGAGGCTGAGCCTGGCCTCGACCGGGTCTCCCGCAGCGTCGCAGGACGCAAAGAGTCTTCCGCCTGAGGCCACGTATGGGGGATAGTCCTCATCGCGGCGCTGGCGGTAAGTGAACGTGGTCGGCTTCGCGCACGCGAACACCATGTCTGGCCCGGCCACGGTTACCTCGCCGGTGGCTACATCCAGAAGGGCGGGGTCGCCCGCCGATTCGGTGAGAAGCACGTCTCCCCGTACTGCAACAGAATCGTCGATTGCCCCGTTCGGGTCCTTCACGGGATATTCGTGGGACCATTTGGTCTCACCGGTGGACGGATCAAACCGTTCAACGGTGATTTGAAGGTCGCTGTAGTTGAAGCTGTAGTTTCCGCTGTCGTAGGTGCCCGTGCCGTCGTAAACACAGCGAAGCGCGAGCTTCGCCTGCTCGTCCTCGTTGCTCAAGGATCCCCAGCGGTCAAGGCAGCGGGAATCCCTTCCCGCGCTCGCCCACATGATCTCGCCGGACTCCGTGTTGATGGCTACCTGTTTGCGGGACCCAAGGTCGCGCGGAACGTAGTCGCCCTCCTCGTACTTGGTATCGCGCCAACGGTCCGCTTCGTAGGAACGCTCAACGGACAGGATGAGAAGACTTTCCACTTCCGAGTTGAGCCAGGAGTAACCGTAGTAGGGGTCGTAGCCTTCCCCGACGAAGCGCTCCAGGTGTTTCTCCCAGAGTTTCTTGCCGTCTACGATGCGGCCAAGGTATTCGCCCCGGCTGTCGTACCGGAGGTACACGCCGTCCGCCAGGAAAGCGTGTTCGAAGCCCGCCAGCGGGTTGCCCCTATCCTCGATTATGTTCGGCGCGTCATCGAGAACGATCCGGTGCGCAACCACCCCATCTGAGCCGGGAGGTAGCTCGGTGTAACAGAGATCGGTGCCGTCCGAGCATGTTGACGGACGGGAGTCCAGCGTCTGGCGGGGGCCCCGGGTGAGTTCCTTGCCCGTTTTCGCATCAGCGACGACAACGCTTGTGGACCAGGCGGCGGCGTAGTCACCGCTCAGCTCGTCCGGGCTCGGCTCGACATACGCTACGACGACAATTCCACTCCTGGTTTCTACGAGGACCGGCTCCCACTTCCTGTTAGAACTACCCCAGCTGGGAGCAACGAACGTACGCCAGAGTTCCTTGCCGGTCTCGACGTCGAAAGCCACCAGGTGCATGCGATCCTCGGGTGCTCGCACATGAACCACAGCGATTCCCTGTGCAACCTGCGGTTGGCCGATGATATCCAGGTCAACGCTCCAGGCCGCTTCCGGGGTCAGTGTGAGCGATTCAATCGTCTGCGACCGTTCCACCGCCTCTGGAGCCGGCGTACATGCGGCCACTGCAAGCAGCAACGCGAGCAGGGCGCAATAGACAGAACGACGGCGGGCGCTGCGGTAGCGGGTGTGCATTGGTTCCCCTGGAAGTCGGTGGCCTTGAGACGTCCTCACGCTATCCGGGAGAGGAGATACTCTGCAGAGCGCATCAGGGATCTGTGGATAACTCGTGAACGGCCAGAGCCATACGCACAATCATCCGGCCGCAGGACCAGCAGACCGGCGTACCCTTTACTCATCGGCAACGTCGGCGGCGTTACGAATCTTTCTCATGACTGATGGGAACTAGCCCGGATTTTTCATGAGGGTCGGATTGGTAGCTGGACTCGCGGTTGATTCTGGCCTCGGGGTGATTTGTGGTTTTTGGGCTCGCTGGCGGGGCCTGTTGTCGCTGGC
>NZ_JBTNCT010000011.1:0-125472 GCF_054511355.1 Arthrobacter tecti | reverse complement strand
CGCGTCGGAACTTCCCCGAACTCGCTTCGCTCGCCCGGGTACCCCTCGTTCCTAGCGCGTCGGAACTTCCCCGAACTCGCTTCGCTCGTCCGGGTACCCCTCGTTCCTAGCGCGTCGGAACTTCCCCGAACTCGCTTCGCTCGCCCGGGTACCCCTCGTTCCTAGCGCGTCGGAACTTCCCCGAACTCGCTTCGCTCGTCCGGGTACCCCTCGTTCCTAGCTGGGGCCGATGCGCTTGGCGATTACGACGGCGTCTGCCGGACTTGAGAGCCACGGCTCACCATGACCGGTCAACACCTTCTCGGCGGGGAGTGCGGAGAGCCGGTCGAGCGAATCGAGCGCCTGGGGCGAGTTTGCCGTAGCTGCACCGGACACAATCTGCGGACCTTTGATACCGGTGTACGGATTGAGGGTGACCAGTGCGTCACCGCAGATGAGTGCGCGCCGCTCGGGGAAATGCAGCGCGATGTGGCCGGCAGTATGCCCCGGGACGTGGATGATCTCCGGGGTGCCGGGCAGATTGGTTGCGATGCCAGGGGAGAGGGGCAGTGTGTCTGCAACGCCACGCACGTTCAGCGCGCCCGCCATCTTCATGCGGCCGATAATCGGGAGACTCCGGGGATTCTGCAGTACGACTGCAACACGGTTCAACTCATGTTTGTAGCGGTAAGGATGGGCGGCGATGTAGGCATCGTCGGGATGGACCAGGATCGGCACCCGGTAGTGGGACCGGATCCGCGCTGCGGCACCCAGATGGTCGAAGTGGCCGTGGGTCAGCACCAGTGCAACCACCGATTTCTCGAACCCCAGCTCCCGCAGCGCGCGCCGGATTTTCGGCCAGATGGCGGGTAGTCCGGCGTCGACAATCATCACGCGGCCGTCCTGCTCCACGAAGTAGACATTGACGTGGGCGTGCTCGAGCCAGTGGATTCCTTCGGAAACTTCACACGTAAGCATGGCGGTTCCTTCACCTCGGATGCTTGCAACCCTAGTAGTCCGCGACGCGAAAGTCAGCAGGCTGATCATCCCGGCTTGTTGCCGTAGGTAACGGCTAGAATTGGCCGGTGCCTAAACTCCTCGCCGACATCACGCCGCTGAAGGAGAGCCCGGCATTCCGCAGGCTGTACTTCGGGACAGCGTTGTCCGCAGTGGGCACCAACCTGACGCTGGTCGCCGTCAGCCTTCAGGTGTATGAGATCACCGGTTCAAGCCTGAATGTGGGCTTGATCGGACTGTTCGCGCTGATACCACTCGTGTTCGCCGGACTCTACGGCGGAGCCGTCGCTGATGCACACGACCGGCGGAAGGTCGCACTGCTTTCGGGACTGGGGCTATGGGGCTCAACTATCGGAATCGCCGTGCAGGCCTGGATGGGTGCCAACAATGTATGGCTGCTCTACATCCTGATCGCCGTACACAGCGGTTTCGCGGGCATCAACCAGCCCACACGCACCGCCATCATTCCCCGGCTTGTCCGGCCCGAACTCCTGCCCGCTGCCAACGCCCTGTCGATGATCACCTTCGGCCTTGCCTTCACCGTCGGGCCGATGCTCGCGGGCCTGCTCATCGCCCAGGTGGGCTACGGCTGGACGTACACAATCGACGTCGTAACCTTCACCGCCGCGTTGTGGGCGCTGTTCCGTCTACCGGGCATGCCGCCTGAGGGGCCGGTGCGACGCGCGGGACTGGCCACCGTCGTCGAGGGCTTCCGTTATCTCGGGACCCGTCCGAATATCCGGATGACCTTCATCATTGACCTGGTCGCGATGATCATGGCGCAACCGCGCGTGCTCCTTCCCGCCGTTGGTGCGGTGTTCATTGGTGGTGGCGAACTCACCGTGGGCATCCTGCTGGCCGCGACCGCCATGGGTGCCGTCCTGTCGGGGCTCTTTTCCGGTCCGCTTGGGCATATCCATAAGCAGGGCAAAGCGGTTCAGTGGTCAGTCGCGGCGTGGGGTGCCTCGGTCAGCGGGTTCGGGTTCGTTGTCATCATGGCCGGCTCCTCGCCGGACGGCGGCATGACCGCGTGGATTATTCCGGCGGCCTTCTGCATGTTTCTGGCGGGCGTCTCGGATTCGATCAGCGGCGTCTTCCGCAGCACTATCCTGCAATCGGCCACCCCGGACGCGATGCGGGGACGCTTGCAGGGAGTGTTCATCGTCGTCGTCGCCGGGGGTCCAAAGGTGGGCGAGCTACTCGGCGGCGGCTCCGCGGAGTGGATCGGGGAAGGCTGGACGGCGCTGATTGGCGGAATCCTGTGCATCCTGCTGGTGCTGGTCCTCGCCCGTCTTCAGCCGCGCTTCGGCCAATACGATTCGCGCAATCCCGAACCGTAGCTTCTGTCGGTGGCGCCGGACATACTGGTCCAATGACCCAGGTAACTTCACAACAAGTGCTCGACGCCGGCCTCACCGATTGGCGCCAGCTCGCCCAAGGGCTGCACGCGCGGTTCCTCACCGGCAATTTCTCGGCCGGTTTGAGATTCGTTGAGGCGGTTGCCGAGGCTGCGGAAGCCGCCAACCACCACCCCGACGTCACACTGACCTACCCGTATGTGGATCTACAGCTCATCAGCCATGACGTTTCCGCCGTGACCGAACGCGACGTTGACCTTGCCCGCGTCATCAGCGACATCGCCCGGGAACAGCAGATCGAGGCGAAGCCCGAGGCGCTGGCGCAACTCGAACTGGCCCTCGACACTGCCCAACTGGCGGCAGCAGGCCCGTTCTGGGCCGCCCTGCTGACCGGCGATGCCGACGCAGTTCAGGGTGACGACGTCGCCGATCCGAACGGACGCGTTCCGTTGCTCTGGTTCCAGCACACAGACGCGCACGAGACGCCGCGCCAACGGTTCCACATCGACCTCTGGGTGCCGCATGATCTCGCTGAGCAGCGCATCCAGGCGGCTGTGGCAGCCGGGGGCACCGTCGTGGATGCCGAGCAGGCGCCGTCGTTCGTTGTGTTGGCCGACGGCGAGGGCAACCGGGTTTGTGTCTGCACCGTGCTCGATCGTTGACCCCGCGCGGAACAGTGCGCTGCCCAGGCCCGTTGTACGGGTAGTCAGTCAACAAGGAGCACAGGTGCACAACCACTTCAACGGGGCCAAGACGGCCCTGCTTTTCGGTTCCCTCATGGGAATCTTTCTTATCTTCGGCGCGGTGATCGCGTCCATGACACGGAGCTCGGCGTTCATCTGGATCTTCGCGCTGATCGGTGTGGGCTCGATCGCCTACAGCTACTGGAACAGCGACAAGATCGCCATCCGAAGCATGAAGGCCGTGCCCGTCACGGAGCAGCAGGCGCCGACGATGTACCGCATTGTCCGCGAACTGAGCGCCAAGGCCGGAAAGCCGATGCCCCGCCTCTACGTTTCGCCGACTATGGCGCCCAACGCGTTTGCCACCGGCCGCAATCCCGAGAACGCGGCTGTCTGCTGCACCCAGGGCATTCTCCGGATCCTGGATGAGCGGGAGCTGCGTGGCGTGCTCGGCCACGAGCTGATGCACGTCTACAACCGCGACATCCTCACCGGGTCCATTGCGGCGGCCGTTGCCGGCGTGATTACGTCAGTGGCGCAGATGTTCGCATTCATTGGGATTTTCGGCGGCAATCGCAACTCGGGTGGAAACCCCATCGCGGCGATCCTGCTGGCAATTCTTGCGCCCATTGCCGCTGGTTTGATTCAGATGGCAATCGGGCGTACCCGCGAGTACGACGCCGATGAAGACGGCGCCCGCCTCACCGGCGACCCGCTGGCCCTCGCCTCGGCACTGCGCAAGCTCGAGCGCGGGACCCAGCAGGCACCGCTGCCGCAGAACCAGCAGCTGGTGAACACCTCGCACCTGATGATCGCGAACCCGTTCAAGGGCGGGGGCATGCAGAAGCTTTTCGCGTCCCACCCGCCCATGGCGCAGCGCATCACACGCCTCGAAGGGATGGCGGGGCGCGAGCTCCGGTAGCCCGCTGCCACGGAGTGTTGAGATAATGGCACTCTGACGGCGTTATTTCCTGATTATCTCAGCACTCAACATGGTGTAACACCCGAGTACGACGACGGCGACGCTCCCTCGGAAGGGGGCGTCGCCGTCGTCGTCGGTTGGGTGTAGTCCCTAGCGCATGTTGACGAACTGCAGATCAGCCTCGTCGAAGTTCTTCAGCAGGGCCATCGTGGCCTGAAGGTCATCACGAGACTTGGAGCTGACCCGGAGCTCATCGCCCTGGATCTGCGATTTGACGCCCTTGGGGGCCTCGTCGCGGATGAGCTTGTTGATCTTCTTGGCGACGTCCTGGGCAATGCCCTCCTTGATGGAGGTTTCGAGGCGGAACTCCTTGCCGGAGGCGTAGGGCTCACCGGTGTCGAGGGACTTAAGGGAGATGCCGCGCTTGATCATCTTGGACTGCAGCACGTCGAGGACCGCGAGGACGCGTTCCTCGGAATTGGCCTTCATGAGGATTTTCTCGTCCCCGCTGAAATCGACCTCAGCGCCGACGCCCTTGAAGTCGTACCGCTGGGCGATTTCCTTCTGTGCCTGATTCAGCGCGTTGGCGACTTCCTGCTTGTCTACCTTGCTAACGACGTCGAATGTGGATTCGCTGGCCATCGTTGCCTCCTTCTGGATTGGGTTTTTCCTGCTTCTACCCTAATTCACAGCTTCGGGACAGGGCGCTCCCATTCGCGGATGAAACTGTAAGAGCTCAAGCCAGTTCTCAGGAGGAATTCTTGTCCGCGCACCACCGCAGCTACCGTATCCGTCTTCGCAATGCAGTGGCAGGGTCGCTGATTGCGGCCGCATCACTGACCGGGGTTGGGGTGGCGCCATCGGTCGCTGCGTCGCCCACTGTCATGCGGCCGCAGGGATCGGACCCTTCGTCAGCCGACCGCCTGGCGGGTGTCCGTGCAGAACTGAAGAACGCCGTCGGAATGGGGATGGTCACCACCGAGCAGGCCCAGCGCTTCTACGCGCAGATCGAGCGGCGGGTGGCGTCCGGGCGCTAGAAATCCGCGCCGCTGAGCGCGATTCGATTCTGGGCGGGATGTTCTGTAAAGTTGTTTTGCCTGCGGATCGGCGATTCGCAGGTTGTCTTCTTGGAAGACGTTCGGCAGATTACCCGAGCGGCCAAAGGGGGCTGACTGTAAATCAGCTGGCACAGCCTACGGGGGTTCGAATCCCTCATCTGCCACCGCCACGAAGGCCCGTACTTCCCGGATATCCGGGGGAGTACGGGCCTTTCGCTTTCCCGAACCCGTTGTGCGTTGCGCCTTAGCAACGGATCCGTTGACTTACCGCAGGATCGCCGGTTCGAAGCTGCCTCGTCCGCACTGAGGCAACGGAATCGCCGCTTCGGTGCATTGGAAACTGCCGGACCGCGGTCCCAGAGTTGTACCAACCAACCTCGCGCAGAGCGAACAGGACGCGACATCGGCGCCGATTCTCGTTAGCGTGAAGGTATGGCAACTATTGAAATCACCGAGGCAACCTTCCCCGAGACCATTGAGACGAACGACATTGTGTTCGTCGATTTCTGGGCGGAATGGTGTGGCCCGTGCAAGCAGTTTGCTCCCGTGTACGACGCCGTGTCCCAGCAGCACGACGACGTCACCTTCGCCAAGGTGGACACCGAAGCCGAGCAGTCGCTCGCCGCGGCAGCAGGCATCACCTCGATCCCCACCCTGATGGCTTTCCGCGAGAAGGTCCTGGTCTTCTCGCAGCCGGGTGCGCTGAACAATAACCAGTTCACGGAGCTGGTGGACGCCGTGAAGGCGCTGGACATGAACGAAGTTCACGCCCAGGTAGCTGAGCAGCAGGCCAAGGCTCAGGCCGGTGGCGCGCCGGCTCAGGACGGGCAGAACCCCGCCTAACAAAGCTTCAACGCGAAGGCTCCGGCTCCCCGTGCTCAACGGGAGTCGGAGCCTTCGTGCGTTAAGCGTCCCTACCGCCGCCGGTGATCCTCCGGCGAGAGCCGCGGCCCATACGCCTGCTTCCGGAACCCGCTCGCGTACAGCATCCGGACCACCCGCTGGCGCTGCCCGGCCCAGGGGGAAAGCAGCTCGAGCATCCCGGCGTCGTCGGTTCGCCGCCCGGTCAGAGCCGCACCAACAAACGCGGCCAGATGAAAGTCGCCCACCGAAATGGAATCCGGGCAACCGTGGGTGCGCTGCCGCACCTCGGCGGCCGTCCATACGCCGATCCCGGGAATCGAGCATAGTCCGGCGCGAACCCCAGCAGAATCCTGTCCAGCCAACCGCTCGAGCGACGACGCAACACCGGCCGCACGCAACGCCGCAGCAGACCGCTTTGCATCAACGCCCGCCCGGTGCCACTCCCAGGACGGAACCCGCCGCCACTGCCCGGCGGTCGGCGGCAGGCAAAGAAGAGGAGCGCCTGGTGCGTCGGGCGCAGGGGAACCGAACCGGGACACCAGGTACCGCCACGCCCGCTTCGCCTCCAGCCCGGTGACCTTCTGCTCAAGGATCACGCGGACGACGGCGTCGAGCATTCTTCCCGTCGAAGGCAACCTAAGCCCGGGGTGGAGATAGCGCCCCTTTTGGGCGAGCTCGGGCAACGAGTCTCCGAGAGCATCGAAAGCGCTCCAGTCATCCGCCAGCCCCACCAGACGCGGTACCGAATCCAGGGCAAGGGAAGCACCCTGCCCCCACGCCGTCGCGTGCACCGAAGATGACCGCAGCGAACCCCGTTGCGTCAGCCGGAGGGTGGCGGCGCCGTCGTCGTTCCGGAAAGCCAACCACACCGCGCCGTCGGAAAAGACGACCGTAGGATCCTGCGGACCGCACTGCAACGGGCCGACGGTAGAGAGGAGCGTGTACGGCCCATCAACTTCCCACACAGCCGACATCGCGGCCGAGGTGGAAGCAGTAACAGTCATGCAATCAATCGTGCCATGTACCTCGGACACTAAAGCCGCCTACGCTGGCCCTATGAACCTCGAAGGGCAACTCTCACCGTCAGAATTCTGGATGATGATCGACGAGATGGAACAGCACATCAGAAAGACCTGCGAAGAGTTGCCCGCGGTCACGCTCAAAGATTGGCACGGGCCGGTGAGCTTCGGGAATTGGCAGGTTGACCCTCCCAACACCGCGATCGTCCACGGTGATCCGACAGGCAGCCCCTATCTTGAGGTGCGCACTACGCGGGACAACGCTGAGTTGCTGGCACAGACACTGTGGATGATGCGCGAACCCGCGCACATGATGAAGCGAAGGCGCGCACCGCTCCCGCGCGCGGATTCCAAAGCCACGGTCAGCCTGGACGGCGTGCCGCTTGAACTGAACCTGTGGACCGACGACGGCGGCTGGTACGCCTTCGGGACAGGGCGCACTTTCAACCTGGCGCTGGCGGGCTCCAACACCGAAATGGCGGACATCCAACTGGAAACCATCACCGACATCGAACCGTACCTGCATCTACAGCGCCAGCACATCGCGCGCCTCCGCGGGGAAGCATAGGCTCCGCCGGGAACCACGAGATTGACGCCGTCCGGGAGTGTCAGTACCTCGCGGTAACTTGTTAACCATGAAGTTCGCCAACTCCGTCGTGGATCTAATCGGTAACACCCCGCTCATCAAGCTGAACCAGGTGACGGGAGGCCTCAAAGCAACGGTCCTCGTAAAGGTGGAGTACGTGAGCCCCGGCGGTTCCGTGAAGGACCGCATTGCCGTCAAGATCATCGACGCCGCGGAAAGGGAAGGCAAGCTGAAGCCCGGCGGAACCATCATCGAGCCTACGTCCGGCAACACCGGCGTCGGGCTGGCGCTGGTTGCCCAGCAGCGCGGGTACAAGTGCATCTTCGTGGTCCCGGACAAGGTGGGTGTGGACAAACGCAATGTTCTGGCCGCGTATGGTGCGGAAGTGGTTGTGACGCCAACGGCAGTGGCTCCCGACAGCCCGCAGTCCTACTACGGCGTTTCGGACCGGCTGACGCGCGAAATCCCCGGCGCGTTCAAGCCAGACCAGTTTTCCAACCCCAACGGCCCGCTCAGCCACTATGAGAGCACCGGCCCTGAAATCTGGCGCGACACCGACGGGCAGATTACCCACTTCGTCGCCGGCGTCGGAACCGGCGGCACCATCAGCGGTACAGGCCGCTACCTCAAGGACGTCTCGAAGGACCGGGAGGCCGGTCCGGTGCGCATCATCGGCGCGGACCCGGAGGGCTCCGTCTACTCGGGCGGAAGCGGGCGCCCGTACTTCGTCGAGGGCGTGGGTGAGGACATGTGGCCTGACGCCTATGATCCCGAGGTTCCGGACGAGATCATCCCCGTGAACGACGCCGAAAGCTTCGCCATGACGCGCAGGCTCGCCCGTGAGGAGGGCCTCCTGGTGGGCGGCTCCTCCGGGATGGCTGTGGTCGCGGCTCTGCGCGCGGCGAAGGATCTGGGCGAGGACGACGTCGTCGTCGTCCTTCTGCCCGACAGCGGCCGCGGCTATCTGGGCAAAATCTTCAACGACGACTGGATGAAGTCCTACGGCTTCATGGACAGCGGTGACGAGGCAACAGTGGGGGAGGTGCTCCGCTCCAAGAACGGCGCCCTGCCGGACCTCGTCCACACCCACCCGAATGAGACCGTGCGGGACGTCATCGCCATCATGAACGAGTTCGGCGTCTCCAACATCCCGGTGCTCTCGCAGGAGCCGCCCGTGGTGATGGGCGAGGTCCTCGGCTCGGTGGATGAGCGGTTGCTGACGGAGAAGATCTTCCACGGCACCGCAAAGCTGACCGACAAGATTTCCCAGCACATGGATGACAAGCTGCCGCTGATCGGTTCGCTGGAATCCGTGGCAACTGCCCGCGAACGCCTACAGGGCAGCGACACACTGATGGTCACGTTCGTCGGGGCACCGGTGGGAATACTCACGCGCCAGGACCTGCTGACGTACCTGAGCAGCTAAGAAGGAGATTCACATGCCAAATGGCTTCAACACCCGGGCGATCCACGCCGGGCAGACCCCCGCCCCCACTACCGGCGCCGTCATACCGCCGCTGTACCAGACCACGACGTTCGCCCAGGACGGCATCGGAAAGCTCCGGAACGGCTACGAGTACGGGCGAGGCACCAATCCCACCCGCGATTCCCTCCAGGAACAGCTCGCCGCGCTCGAAGGCGGGGAGCACGCGTTCAGTTTCTCCTCCGGCCTGGCGGCCGAGGACGCCCTGATCCGGGCGCTGCTGAAGCCGGGTGACCACATCGTGTTGGGCAACGATGCCTATGGCGGCACGTACCGTCTGATCAACCGCGTGCTGGCGGACTGGGGCATCACCAACGCGGCCGTGGACATGGCCGACCTCGACGCCGTCGAACGCGCAGTTACCTCGGGCAATACCCGCATGGTGTGGGTGGAAACGCCGTCGAATCCGATGATGAAGATCACCGACATCGAAGCCATCGCGGGAATTGCAAAGAAGGCGGGCGCCCTGCTGGTTGTGGACAACACTTTCGCCACGCCTTACTTGCAGCAGCCGCTCAGCCTGGGGGCCGACGTCGTCGTGCATTCCACCACTAAATACATCGGCGGGCATTCGGACGCGAGCGGCGGTGCGGTGATCCTGAACAACGCCGGCATGGCTGAGAAGGTGGGCTTCATCCAGTTCGCAGTCGGTGCGGTTTCGGCGCCGATGGAAGCGTGGCTGACCACGCGCGGGCTGAAGACGCTCGGTGTGCGCATGGACCGGCACAGCTCCAACGCACTGGCGATCGCCCAGTGGCTCGTTCAGAGGGACGAAGTGGAACGCGTGTACTACCCGGGCCTTCAGGACCACCCCGGCCACGAGCTCGCCGCCCGCCAGATGCGGGACTTCGGCGGCATGATCTCGGTGTCCTTCAAGGGTGGCGAACAGGCTGCGCGCACCGTTGCGGAGAACACTGAGCTCTTCACACTGGCGGAGTCCCTGGGCGGTATCGAATCGCTGATGAACTACCCGTCGGAGATGACCCACGCCTCGGTCAAGGGAACCGAACTCGCGGTTCCGGAGAACCTGGTCCGCCTGTCGGTTGGTATCGAGGACGTCAACGACCTCATTGCGGACCTGGAGAAGGCTTTCGCGAGGCTCTGAGTCGC
Organism: Arthrobacter tecti; assembly: GCF_054511355.1. Lineage (NCBI taxonomy): Bacteria > Bacillati > Actinomycetota > Actinomycetes > Micrococcales > Micrococcaceae > Arthrobacter > Arthrobacter tecti. The sequence goes on along the minus strand of NZ_JBTNCT010000011.1, from coordinate 115,393 downwards.
TTTTCCGAAACGCTATTTCTTACGGAACGGTGACGCCGTGCGGCTCGCCAACCGCACCCACTTGTTCTGCGGCTTCGGGTGGATCTTCTGGAACCAGGCGCTCGAGGTTGGTAGCCACATCAGCACAATGCTGAGGAGCATGACCACGCAGATCACCGAAAGGCCGGGCGTCCTGCGCACGATGATCGGGACGCCCACAATGAACCCGATGGTTGTCAGCAGCTCACGGGCGCCGCGCCTGCCGCGCATAAGCCCGAGCACCAGCACCAGCTGGATGACGGCGATGCCTGCCATCAGTATGCCGAGGCCGATCAGCCCCGCCCGGTCAATCTCCTGAAGCGTCGCGGATACGAGGAACGAAACCGCGGCGATCAGGAACAGGACACTCACGAGCGCCCACATGGCGATGGCGACCCTGATGGTCAGCGGCCGTGGGGGCAGTGTTGGGCGGGGCTTGCGTGCCATGGTTATCCTCGGGGTGCCACAACGCCGGTGCGGGCGTCGTCGTCGTAGTGGTAGACCTCTTTGCCGCCGATCCAGACCTTCAGCGCTCGCTGCATGACATCCAGCGGGTCACCGCTCCACAGTACGACGTCGGCGTCCTTGCCGGGTGCCAGGGAACCGATGCGGTCGGCCAGCCCGAGCACCTTCGCGGGGTTGAGCGTGATGGAGCGCAGCGCCGTGACGGGGTCCAGGCCCTCCTTCACGGACAGCGTGGCCTGGTGCACCAGGAAGTTGATCGGGATGACCGGGTGGTCGGTGATGATGGAGATTTCGACGCCGGCTTTGGCGAGCTTCCCCGGGTTCGCGAGTGAGCGGCCGCGCAACTCCACCTTCGACTTCGTGGTGAACAGCGGTCCGATCAGCACGGGGATACCGCGTTCGGCCAGCACGTCCGCGAGCAGGTGCGCTTCGGTTCCGTGGTCGAGGACCAGCTCGTAACCGAACTCGTCGGCGATGCGTAGGGCGGTGGCGATGTCGTCGGCGCGGTGCGCATGCTGGCGCCATGGAATCTCGCGGCGAAGCACCATTGCCAGTGCCTCGAGCTTCGGATCGCGGCCGTTCTCATCCGCTTTGCCCATGTAATTCTGCGCGTCCATAAAGGCCTTGCGGATCACCATCGCGGTGCCCAGGCGGGTGGACGGCGTCTGCTTCTTCTCGCCATAGACCCGCTTAGGGTTTTCGCCGAGTGCCGACTTCAGGCCGCTGGGGGAGCGAAGCACCATCTCTTCGATGTAGCGGCCGTGAGTGTGGATGGCGACGGCCAGCCCGCCGATCGGATTGCCGGAGCCAGGATTGACGTTCACCGCGGTCACGCCGCCGGCAAGGGCGTCGTCGAAGCCGGGGTCATACGGGTTGACGGCGTCCAGGGCGCGTACGCCGGCAGTCACGGGGTCGGTCATCTCGTTGGTGTCATCACCCGCCGAGCCCTCGCCTTCCTCGTGCGTACCGAGGTGGACGTGGGCGTCCACGAAGCCTGGCAGCAGCCATTTGCCGCCGGCATCGACGACGTCGGCACCCTCCGGTAGCCGTACATCGGCGCCGAGCGCTGCGATCTTGCCGTTCTCGATTACGACCGTTCCGTCGAAGGGAACGCCATCGATGGGCACGACGTGAGCATTGGTGATTGCTGTGACAGTCATGGGTGTGGACCTTTCGCCGGTGGTGGGGGTCACACTCCAACTTACCGTCTGCCTACACTGTTGCGATGTCACAAAGAAACGTGCTTGTCACGGGAGTAGGCCGTTCGGTGGGCATCGGGGCCGGAATCGCACGGGTCCTGGCCGCTGAGGGCTGGGATCTGGCATTGAGCTATTGGCATCCGTATGACCGGCGGGTGAACCAGGCATCGTCCGGAGCGGAGGAAATCCACGCCCTGGCGGAGGAACTCGAGCGAGGCGGCTCGATGGTAGTGAGCCTGCCGGCTGATCTTGAAGATCCCGCTGCAGCCGATCGCCTAATTGAACAGGCCACGGATCGCCTCGGGCCGCTGACCGGGCTCGTTCTCAGCCACACGGAAAGCGTCGACTCGAGCATCCTGGACACGACGCTGGAAAGCTTCGACCGTCACTTCGCGGTCAATGTGCGCGCATCGTGGCAGCTCATCCGCGCCTTCTCATTGCAGACCCCGGACGACGGCGGCGCGATCGTCGCGCTGACCAGCGACCGTGCACCCTTCCGTACGGTGCGTCGAAGGGCGCGCTGGACCGTATTGCCATCGCTGCAGCCTACGAACTCGGCGACCGGAAAATCAGCTCGAACGCCCTCAACCCCGGCCCGGTGGATACGGGCTGGATGACTGAGGAAATCCGGGATGCCGTCCAGCAAAGACAACCGACCGGCCGCCTGGGGACGCCGGCGGACGTCGCCGGCGTCGTCGCTTTCCTCCTGTCCGACGCCGGGCGCTGGGTCAGCGGTCAGCTCATCAAGGCCGACGGCGGGTTCTCCGCGGCGTAGAGGCATTCGCCCGCGCGCGGATCCTGTTATCAAGAACACCCGTTAAGAACGCGTAAAGACGGTCTGCGTCAGCCCGACGCGGCGCTTCAATAGTGTGAGCCCACGGAACGAGTGGGGAACACCATGGGAGATGCCAAGCCGTGAACCTATCCGGGACAGCCACTGCGCTGCTCGCCAGGCCGTCCAGGGTTGTGCATGAGTCAATCCCCCCCATTCTGAGCCGGGTACGGCGGGTCCTCGCACCTCGTCATCCGGCGCAGTTCGTGGTGCTCGGGTTCGGGCTGGCGATCATGGTGGGCACACTGCTGCTCATGCTGCCGCTGGCGAAGGTGGGACCAGGCGGCGCCTCCCTATTGGAAGCGTTGTTCACTGCGACGTCTGCAGTCTGCGTCACCGGCCTGATTGTGGTGGACACGCCGGTGTACTGGACCGGATTCGGGCACACTGTGATTCTGGCCCTCATCCAGGTGGGCGGCTTCGGCATCATGTCCTTCGCATCGCTACTCGGCATTCTGCTGGCACGTAAGGTGGGCTTGAAGTCACGCATTTCCGTCGCGGCAGAAACCAAGAGCGGTTTCGGCGATGTCCGCCGCGTTCTCCTCGGCGTCCTCCGAACCAGTCTCATCGTTGAGGGCCTTGTAGCAGTCGTCCTCATGTTCAGGTTCATGCTGCACTACGGGGCGGGGCCCGCGGAAGCCCTCTGGCTGGGGGTCTTTCATTCGATCTCCGCGTTCAACAACGCCGGATTCGCTCTCTACAGCGACAGCCTCATGCAGTTCGTCACGGACCCCTTCATCTGCATTCCCATCGCATCGGCGGTCATTCTGGGCGGACTCGGGTTTCCGGTCCTGTTCGAGCTGCGCAGGGAGTTCCGGCGACCGCTGCACTGGAGCATGAATACCAAGCTGGTTCTCAGCGGGACGGCCGTGCTGCTGGTGTGTGGCGGGATCTTCATCACCGCCGTGGAATGGACCAACCCCGGCACGCTTGGTCCGCTGGAGCCCCAGGACAAGATCCTCGCCGGCTTCTTCCAGTCGACCATGACCCGCACGGCCGGCTTCAACAGTGTTGATTTCGCTGCCCTCCACCCCGTGACCTGGCTTGCGATGGACGCCCTGATGTTCATCGGCGGAGGTCCCGCCGGTACCGCAGGCGGACTTAAGATCACTACGTTCGCCGTGCTCTTCTTCATCCTCTACACCGAGATCCGCGGCGGTGTCGCGGTGAACATTTTCGGCAAGCGCCTCTCGCGCGCAGTTCACCGGCAGGCCATCACCATCGTGTTGCTCGCCACAGCCCTGGTGGTGCTGTCCACGATGTTCCTGATGCTGATCACCGACTTCGGCCTCGACCGCCTGTTGTTCGAAGTCGTCTCAGCTTTTGGCACGGTCGGCCTGTCCACGGGCATCACGGCGCAGTTGCCTCCGGCGGGCCAGCTGCTCCTGATCGCGGTCATGTTCATCGGCAGGCTTGGCCCCATCACCCTCGCCTCCGCGCTTGCCCTCCGGTCACGTCCGGTCATGTACGAATACCCCAAGGAAAGGCCCCTCATTGGCTAAGTCCCGTTTGTTCACCATGAGATCCGTCGAGCAAACCGCGCAGGCGGACTCCGTCGCGGTGCTGGGCCTCGGCCGGTTCGGTGGTGCCCTTGCCCTTGAGCTGGAGGAGTCCGGTACTGAGGTGCTCGGCATTGACGCGAGTGAGGACGTCGTGCAGTCCTTCAACGGCAGGCTCACCCACGTGGTGAAGGCGGACACCACCAAGGAAGAAGCACTCCGCCAACTCTCGCTGCCCGACTTCGACCGGGTTGTCGTCGGAATCGGCAGCGACCTCGAGGCCAGCATCCTGACCACGTCACTGCTGCTGCGGTTCGAGAACATGATCATCTGGGCCAAGGCAGTCAGCGAGGCGCACGCACGCATCCTCGAGCAGTTGGGTGTTTCCCATGTCATCCGGCCTGAACACGATATGGGCAAACGGGTAGCGCACCTGGTGCGCGGCAGCATGCTGGACTACGTGGAGTTCGAGGATAACTTCGCGATGGTGAAGACCCGCCCGCCGAAGGAGTTCTGGAACCAGGAACTTGGCTCGAGCGGGCTGCGGAGGAAGTACGGGGTGACCGTGGTGGCGGTGAAGCGGCAGGGAGAGTGCTGGGACTACACGACCGCAGGCACCACCCTCTACAGCGACGATGAAATCATCGTCGCCGGTCCCACCTCCAAAGCAGAGAAGTTCAGCGCCATCCTCTGAGGAGGGACAGGCTCTGACAGAATGCAGCCATGCGCATACAGGGGACGGTAGGGCTGGGGAAGGCGAGGACTACCGTCGGCTTTGTCCTCGCTGTGATCCTGCCGCCCCTGCTCGAACTCCTCATGATGCCGGCGGGGAACGACTTCCTGGCCGTCGAGGTTCTGCTGCAGCTGGCCGCAGTTGTAGCGGTGGCGCTGGTCGGTGGGCTGTGGCCGGCGCTCCTCGCAGCGCTGTGGAGCAGCCTGATCCTCAACTACTACTCAACTGAACCGGTCGGATCCCTCGAGATCGCGGACCCCGAGAACCTCCTGACTCTCGTCATCTTCATAGGCGTTGCTGTCCCGGTGTCGCTGGTGGTCGGACTCGCTGCGCGGCGCTCGCAGGAAGCGGCACTCGCATCCGCGGAGGCGGCGACGCTCGGCGAGCTTGCGCGCGGAGTCCTGGCCGCCGAGGATTCCCTGAAGGGTTTCCTCGAGCACGTCCGGAACCACTTCGGTATGCGAACGGCGGCGCTGTTCCGAGAAACAAACGACGACGACGGCGCGCGCCCCGCCCGGGCAGGGGCACTCCAGTGGGACGTGGTGGCGAAGACGGGGACGCCGTCGTCGTCGGGCAGGCAACACCTGGACCGCGCAGACGCTGCAACGGATATCGACGGCGGATACCGGCTCGCGCTGTACGGACGCGTCCTGTCCACCAGGGAACAGCGGCTGCTCGGAGCGTTCGGATCCCAGTTCGCAGCGATGCGCCAGCGGCAGGAGCTGGTCGCGAGCACGGAGGAGAACCGGCGGCTGGCCGAGGGCAACGTCATGCGCACGGCCATCCTGCGCGCTGTATCCCATGATTTGCGCACACCACTGACGGGGATCAAGCTTGCCGTCAGCAGTCTCCGTCAGGAGGGCATCCGGTTCACGCCGGAAGAGGAGGCAGAGTTGCTGGCGACCATCGAAAATTACTCTGACCGGCTGGAATCGCTCATCGACAACCTGCTGGACATGTCCCGGTTGACCGGCGAGGCGGTGACTCCGCACATCGGGCCGGTGTATTGGACGGAGGTCGTCTCCGCTGCGCTGCAGGGATCGCCGCCGGGCCGTATCCGCGTGGAGCTGCCCGCGAACATGCCGCCGGTCGAAGCCGACTACGGGATGCTCGAACGGGTCATCGCGAACATCGCGGAGAACGCGGACAAGTATGGCGGCGAGGGTGACATCGTGATCGACGGCGCCGTTTCCGGCACAGTGCGCGGCGTCCCGGCGAGCGAGTTGCGGATCAGCGACCACGGCGTTGGGATCGATTCAGCTTCTCTCACCCGGATGTTCCAACCCTTCCAACGGTTGGGGGACGCAGCGGCGGGTACCGGCGTGGGGCTGGGACTGGCCGTCGCGCGCGGATTCACCGAGGTCATGGGAGGCGAGCTGACCGCCGAACCGACGCCCGGCGGCGGCCTCACCATGGTGCTGCGGATGCCCCTGTCCACGGGCGTTGCGGCATGACGACGGTCCTGATTGTCGACGACGAGCCCCAGCTCCTTCGGGCGCTGCACATCAACCTCCGTGCTCACGGCTACCGGCCTATCCCGGCTCCTGATGGACAGTCCGCGCTCGCCGCAGCGAGTGAACACCGGCCGGACCTGGTGGTGCTGGACCTAGGCCTGCCGGATCTCGACGGGGTGGACGTCATCAGGTCGCTTCGCAACTGGACGCAGGTGCCCATCATCGTGCTTTCCGCACGGCACGGATCAGAGGACAAGGTCGAGGCGCTGGACGCCGGCGCTGATGATTACGTGACCAAACCCTTCGGGCTGGACGAGCTGCTGGCGAGGCTGCGCGCGGCCGGGCGACGCGCCGTCGTCGTTCCTGAAGTTCCCACCGTGGAGACGGGAAGCTTCATGCTCGACCTCGCGGCCCGCAGGGCCGTGCGCGACGGCGCGGACGTGCGGCTGACTCCGACGGAGTGGAGGATAGTCGAGCTGTTGGTGCGCAACCCAGGCAAACTCATTTCCCAGAAGCAGCTTCTGATGGACGTCTGGGGTCCGGCGTACGCGAAGGAGCTGCAGTACCTGCGGGTCTACCTGAACCAGGTGCGCGGCAAGCTTGAGCCGGACCCCGCACGGCCGCGGCACTTCATTACCGAGAGCGGAATGGGGTACCGGTTCGAGCCTTAGTCTGTACCTATGACAACTGGTGTTCTGCTGGCCGTATGCCGTGTCCATGCGCTGCTGCCCACGAAGGATTCCACGGGTCTTACGGCGATCGACAAGCGCGCCGCGGAGGGCCCTGTGAAGGTGCATCCTCTCGGGCTGACCGGTGACATCCAGGCCAGCCGGAAGCACCACGGTGGGCCAACAAAAGCGCTCTACGCCTACTCCCAGGCTGACGCGGATTTCTGGTCAGCGGAGCTCGGCCGCGACATGGTGCCGGGCAAGTTCGGCGAGAACCTGCGCGTTGACGGCCTCGAGGCCACCCATGCCGTTATCGGTGAGCGCTGGCGGATCGGTGAGGTTATCCTCGAAGTGACCGAGCCGCGCACTCCCTGCGTGAACTTCGCCCGCTACCTCGGTGAACCCAACTGGGTGAAGCGTTTCGCGGCCGAGGGGCGGATCGGCACGTACCTCCGGGTCGTGAAGGGCGGGCAGATCGAGGCGGGGGACGCCGTCGTCGTCGAATCCCGGCCCGGGCACGGCGTGACCGTCGGCCAACTTTTCGCCGGCCTCTCGCCTGAGCAGGCGGACCGGCTTCAAGCCGCCGACGACGACGGCGCGCAGCTCACCCCCGACGTCCGGAAGGTCCTCGCGCGGGCACGGCAAGTCCCGGCGCCCACGCCCTGAATCGAACAGGCAGGACACGCCGCGAATAGGGCGGCTGAATCGGCGTGTCCTGCTGAATCGATGACTGTGCGCAGCCTCACGCCGACCCTGGGTCGGCTTCGGTGAAGCACTGCAGGCGCGTACTGTACACTGGAAACATCCCCCACACCGGTTTTCCCTTGATTCCTGCCCTGAAGCGGCATGGATTGGTTGTGTTGGGGCCTGCGGCGAATAAGCCAAGCAGGCAGATTCATTCAGGGAGCGCCGGCTAGAGAACATTGCACTTCACCGCTGTGAAAGCGGCCGAAGCTGAAATGTGAGGTCCTGCCGCGGGATTGAAACAGCGCTGGATTTCCTGTTCATACGGCTGCCCTTAGCCGTCCGGCTCCTAGTGAAGGACTACTTCCTCATGCCTGAAAATCTGCCCTCCGACGTCACTGACACGCCAGAAACCGAAACTCCTGATACAACGTTCGCCGACTTCAACCTGGACGGACGCGTCCTGGCTGCCCTCGCCGACGTCGGATACGAGAAGCCGTCGCCCATCCAGGCGGCTACCATCCCCGTGTTGCTGGAAGGCCGCGACGTCGTCGGCCTGGCCCAGACCGGAACCGGCAAGACCGCCGCGTTCGCTATCCCGGCGCTGTCAAGGATGGCGGAACTCGCTGACCTGAACGGTCCGGCGAAGTTCACGCAGGTCCTCGTCCTTGCACCGACCCGCGAGCTTGCGCTGCAGGTTGCGGAGGCGTTCGCTTCCTACGCCAAGCACATCGACAACTTCACCGTCCTCCCGGTGTACGGCGGATCGGCTTACGGTCCCCAGTTGGCCGGTCTCCGCCGGGGCGCGCAGGTTGTTGTCGGTACGCCCGGACGCGTGATCGACCACCTGTCCAAGGGCTCGCTGGACCTGTCCAACCTGGAGTACCTCGTGCTCGATGAGGCTGACGAGATGCTGCGCATGGGCTTCGCCGACGACGTTGAGCAGATCCTTGCGGAAACTCCCGAGGACAAGCAGGTGGCACTGTTCTCCGCCACCATGCCCGGTGCTATCCGCCGCATCGCACAGAAGTACCTGAGCAACCCTGCTGAGATTACGGTGAAGGGGAAGACCTCCACCGGCACCAACACCCGCCAGCGCTACCTGCAGGTGATGGGCCCGCACAAGCTCGACGCCATGACGCGGATCCTTGAGGTCGAGGATTTCGACGGAATCATTGCGTTCGTGCGCACCAAGATGGCCACTGAAGACCTGGCGGACAAGTTGCGTTCCCGGGGCTTCCAGGCAGCTGCCATCAATGGCGACATCCCGCAGCAGCAGCGTGAGCGCACCATCGAGGCGTTGCGTGACGGCAAGATCGACATCCTGGTCGCTACCGACGTCGCAGCCCGCGGCCTCGACGTTGAGCGCATCTCCCTCGTGGTTAACTACGACATCCCGCATGACACCGAGTCCTACGTGCACCGCATCGGCCGTACGGGCCGCGCCGGGCGTTCGGGTGACGCGATCCTGTTCATGACGCCGCGTGAGAAGTACCTGCTGCGCTCCATCGAGAAGGCCACCCGCCAGCCGGTGGAACAGATGCACCTCCCCTCTACCGAGACCGTCAACGAGCTGCGCCTGAACAAGTTCGCCGAGCGCATCACTGAGACGCTCGCCACCGAGGACGTCTCGATCTTCCGCAACCTGATCGCCAACTACGAGGACGAGCACAACGTACCGGCAGCCGAGATTGCCGCTGCGCTCGCCATCATGGCTCAGGGTGGGAACCCGCTCCTGGTCAAGGACATCCCGCAGGCACCGGCCGGCCAGAAGGAGCGCGCGGGCGGACGCAAGGACGGCTTCGGCTCACGCGGACCGACGCGCACCCTGACCGAGGGCAACGCCACCTACCGTATTGCGGTGGGCCGTCGCCAGCGCGTCATGCCGGGTTCGATCGTCGGCGCGATCGCCAACGAAGGTGGGCTCTCGTCGTCGCAAATCGGCGGGATCGACATCCGCGCTGACCACACCCTCGTGGAGCTCCCCGCTGAGCTCAGCAAGGACCAATGGCGCGCCCTGTCCAAGACCCGCATCGGCGGCGAGCTGATCCACCTTGAGCTCGATAAGGGCCGTCGCCCCAACCGCGAACGTCCTGCCGGCGACTTCAAGAAGCCTCACCGCAAGGGCGAGGGCTTCCGTAAGGATCGCGACCACGACGGCGGTTTCCGCGCCGACCGCGGGCACGACGGCGGCTTCCGCAGCGAGGGCTTCCGGTCGGACCGCGCGGCGGGCTCGGATGAGCGCAAGCCCCGCCACAAGAAGGGTGCAGGCGCCGGCAACGGGCGCCGCGACAACTGGTGATTTCAGTAGGCTGATTCGACGCCGAACTGGACCATCCGCAAAAGCGTCGTTGTTGGGCAGGATCGTGGCAAATTCCCCACGATTCCGCACAATAGCGGCGCTTTTCGCCGTTCTGAACGGTGCCCGGCGTCGTTCTTTCACGTGTCCCAAGGGTCCTCCGCGAGTGGTGCCGAGAGAATTTCTCAGCGCGGGATTTAGCTGGTAAAGTTTTCTGCTGTTGCCCCCCTAGCTCAGTGGTAGAGCGCGTTCTTGGTAAGAACGAGGTCACCGGATCGATTCCGGTGGGGGGCTCTCAAATGGGAGGCCCGCCGCAGATCGTAAGATTGAAAGCGGGCAGTCTCATTTGTGGCGGTGTAGCTCAGCTGGTTAGAGCGCACGACTCATAATCGTGAGGTCGCGGGATCGAGTCCCGCCACCGCTACAGGCAGCAGGCCGGCAGTTCTTTTTGGAGCTGTCGGCCTGCTTTTTGTTTCCCTGGGCCGCCACCCGTTCCGGCGCAGTGATCAGCCTCCTTATAGTATGGTCCGCGAGGCACATCAACAGGACAGGAACCATGACTGACAACAACTCGGCCTGGGGCCCCGGCGACAACCCGGAAGACTTCCCGACCAGGGCAAGCAGACGGCGTGCCGGCAAGGATCCCGGCACCGGACCCATCTCCGAGGTCCCGAGGTTCGCGGACCGCTTCTCGCCGGCCGAGGAAGCACCCGAGCAGGGACCAACCGTCCACGCCGAAGCCGAAGAGCAGACGGTGCGCCGTCCCGTCCTCGACATCCGCTTCGACGAATCCGCAAACAGCACGAGCACCTGGACCACATCCGTCCCGGTCACCTTCCCTACCCAGGCAGACGGCAACGGGAGCGGCAACGGCAGCAGGCCGTCCGTAACGTCCGCCCGGAGCGCCGGAACTGCAACGACGACGCCGCCGGACTCCACTCCTGGCGCACCGGCTGAATCGACCGAACTGGCTGAACCGGCCGAATCAACGACGACGACGGCGCCCGCCTCAGTGCCGGACGCCGCGTCGCCGCCCGCCTCCGTGCCGGGCGCACCAAGCGTTCCCCCGCGTTCGACCCGGCGGCCTGCGGACGAGCCCGAGGGCCGCCGTCGTTCCTTCCTCGCAACCGACAACGGAAAAGTGCCGGCGGAGACGGGCTTCCGCGGGCTGTTGACGAAGATCGGGATCCGGGTGCCCCCTTCGAAGCGCGAGCTCATCCAGCGGGCCAACACCCGCGCCGTCAGCCAGCACTGGCCCGGCCCGCGCACCATCTCGGTGGTGAACGGCAAGGGCGGTGCCAACAAGACGCCCACAACCGTGATGCTCGCCGCCGTGTTCGCGCGCAACGGTGGCGGTCCGGTTCTCGCCTGGGACAACAACGAGACCCGTGGAACACTGGGCTGGCGTACCGAGCAGGGGCCGCACAGTTCAACCGTGATGGACCTGTTGCCGCAGACCGGCCATCTTCTTTCCCCGTCCGCGCAGTCGGCGCTGCTTGCCCGGTTCGTCCACCACCAGATCGAGGACAAGTATGACGTCCTGCGGTCCAAGCCGGATGTGCTTGCGTCAGAGCAGAAGGTCACCTCGGATGACTTCGATGCGCTGCACGAGGTGGCATCCAAGTACTTCCGCCTGAACATCGTGGATTCCGGTAATGACGAAACCGCCGAGCGTTGGTTGCGGATGATTCACCACACCGACCAGCTGGTGATCGCGACAACCACTCTCGAGGAGCACGCGGAAGCAGGGGCACTGCTACTGGAAGCGTTGCGTGCGCGCGGCGGGAAGTACGCTGAACTGTCGCAGAACGCCGTCGTCATTGTCAGCCAGTCGGACAAGAATGGTACGGCTGCACAGGCCCAGGAGATTGCCGACGGGTTTGGGCAGCTGGCACGTCGTGCAGTCACTATCCCGTACGACGTCGCACTGCTGAAAGGCCGTATCCGCTGGGGCGCACTGAAACCCGCTACCCAGAGTGCGTGGCTTGGTGCGGCTGCCGCGGTGGCCGAAGGACTGTAAATAATCAGCTTGCTTATCACTTTGATCATTCCTAGGCTTGGAACGTAAGCCAACGGAATGGAGGAAGCATGACTGCGCACGATATTTCAGGCAAGAAGGTAGCTTTTCTGCTCACGGACGGCGTGGAGCAGGTCGAGCTAACCAGCCCGTGGGAGGCCGTCAAGGGTGCCGGCGGTGTCCCTACGCTCGTCGCTCCCTCGGAGGGATCAGTGCAGGGCTTCAAGGGCACGGAGAAGGGCGACGCATTCCCGGTCGACCTGACGCTCGATCAAGCCAATGCGGATGACTTCGATGCGCTTGTCCTTCCCGGCGGTGTGGTGAACGCGGATCACCTCCGTGTCGAGAAGAATGCGCAGGCCTTCGCACGCAGTTTCTTCGAACAACACAAGCCGGTGGCCGCAATCTGCCACGCACCGTGGCTGTTGATCGAGGCCGGCGTCGTCAATGGTCGTGACATGACGTCCTACCACACGCTCGAGACTGACCTGCGGAACGCCGGCGCCAATTGGACGGACGACGAAGTGGTGGTGGATCAAGGTTTCGTGACCAGCCGCAACCCTGACGATCTCCCCGCCTTCAATGACAAGGTCCTCGAGGAGATCGCGGAAGGTCCGCACGAGGGTCAGACCGCCTAGCTCAACGAATAACTGCGGAGGGTCCGGTAGCGTGGCGACATGCTCACCGGACTCTTCCTTTGCCACGGCGTGTCCTGGGCAACCTCCGGCCCCATCCTGGAGCTGACGACGCCGCAGGGGACTCCCAAGTCGCTCTCACTAGCGGAGCCGCAATTCGTCGGGTTCCGTGTCGACGGCCCGCCCGGACAGCGGTACTGCACGGGTTACGCCCAAGCGATCGGACCCACCGAACGCAACGCGCTCCCCTGCCCAACACAGACGACGGCGGAGCGTGGGTACCAGTGCGGGCCTTGTTTCGCGCGGGATGACTTCCGCTTCATGCACGACGTCCACCGTTCGGGCATCGCCCCGCCCGGGCTGGCGGCCTACCTCGCCCAGGATCACTGGCTCTACATCGCTACCTTCGCCGACGGGTCCACGAAGGTAGGGACGGCCTCGAACCGAAGCAAGTGGACGCGCCTGGCTGAGCAGGGCGCCGTCGTCGCCCGTTTCGTGGCCCACACCGAAGGCGGCCGCGTAGTTCGCGTTCTGGAGGACACGGTGACGCGCCATCTCGGACTACCGCAAGGCGTGCGGTCGGCGGTGAAGGTCGCCGGTCTCGCTCGTCCCATGCCAACGGACAAGCTCGATGCGGTGAATGGGGAGAACAGCGCGCTCGCGCGCGAACTGCTGCGCCAAGACATCGACATCGACGGCTTCCACGGAGTCGATGAGCGGTGGGATCCGCCGGCGTCCTGGCGACCAGTGCTTGCCGCGCGTGCACAGGTGTACGCGCCGAGCCCGGAGGCGGGAGAGCACGGGGGAGAAGTGCGATTCCTGCTCGGTCAAGTGGCACTTGTTGACCTGCCTGAAGGGAGCTTCCTCCTGGATCTTTCTCGCTTGCGAGGCCGGCGCCTTGAGCTCGGAAGCTTCAGGTCGCCGCCGATTGCAGTGCAGGACGAACTGTTCTGACGTTGCGACATGATGCTTCGCCGCCCGTCCTGATTGGCTAGCCCCTCGCACCGCAATCGCGCTACGGTGGCGGGCACCCTGCCGATACGCTTGTACCCATGCTGAATACGCCGTGGGAGACCGGTTCGCCGCTCTACCGGAAACTGGTCATCTCCGCCCTGATCCTGACCGGCGTCGGGATTCTGCTTGCCGTCGCCGGGGCAATGCTCCAATCCGATGTGCTGGTGTACGTGGCGATGCCCATCATCGTTGCGGGCCTGGCTGCGCACCTGGCAGGACTGGTGGTGCGTGGCAGGGATGCCCGGCGTCGTCATCGTCCAACCAACGGACGGTAAGAACGCGCCATTACAGCTAGGCTTGTGCAAGCTGGAACCGCTGGAAAAGGAGCTTCATTGACCATCAATCCGGACCTGCACGGCCGCAGTTATCCTGCCGCCGAGGTCTACGCCGTCGGCCGGGAGAAGATCCGCGAGTTTGCGCTCGCAGTAAAAGCCACGCACGCGTCGCATTTCGACGTTGAGGCCGCACGCTCCCTCGGACACCGCGACCTGGTTGCGCCTCCTACATTCGCGATCATCGTTGCGCAGCGTGCCGATGCGCAACTGATCAATGATCCGGAGGCGGGAATCGATTTCTCGCGCGTTGTCCACGCCGACCAGCGGTTCACGCATCACCGGCCCATTGTCGCTGGCGACGAACTCGTAGCCGAACTGCACGTGGACCAGGTTCGTGCCATGGGCGGCGGGGCGATGATCACCACACGCGCCGAAATCTCCACCGTTGAGGGCGAGAAGACAGCAACAACGACGTCGTCCATCCTGGTCCGCGGAGAGGAGCAGTAACCATGGCGGTAACTTTGACAGACCTTGAGATCGGACAGGAAGTCGGACGTACCTCCGTCGCGGTCACGCGGCTGGACCTGGTCAAGTATGCGGGTGCTTCCGGAGACTTCAATCCCATCCACTGGAACGAGTCCTTCGCACGCGGAGTGGACCTGCCCGGCGTCATTGCACACGGGATGTTCACCATGGGCACCGCGGTCCAGCTCGTGACGGAGTGGATCGGCGACCCGGGAGCGGTCATCGATTACCAGACGCGTTTTACCCGGCCGGTGATCGTTGAGGACACTACCGGGGAGCAGGACGCTGCCGGCGCCGTTGTCGAAGTGGTTGGCGTTGTCGGGGCGCTGGATGCTGACAACTCAACGGCTCGCATCGACCTGACCGTTTCAGCGGCAGGACAGAAGGTGCTGGTCAAGGCGCAGGCAGTGGTTCGGGTTTGGTGAGTACCCTCGCCGAACTGACCACGTCTGCGGTCGGCGGCCCTGCACGCAAACTGGTTGAGGCGTGCACAGAGGCGGAGATCATCGACGCGGTTCGCTCAGCGGACGAGGCAGGCGAACCCCTCCTGCTGATCGGCGGCGGTTCGAACCTTGTGATCGCCGATAGCGGATTCAACGGTACGGTGGTGCGGATCGCCTCGACGGGCTTCACCGTCGACGACGACGACGCCACCTGTGGAGGCGTGATGGTCACCGCCCAGGCCGGGCAGCCATGGGACGAGCTGGTCGGATATACAGTGAGGCACGCGTACTCGGGTTTGGAGGCGCTCTCAGGAATTCCGGGCTCAACCGGCGCCGTGCCGGTGCAGAACGTGGGTGCATACGGTACGGATGTCTCCCAGACAATCGCTATGGTGCGGACCTATGACCGCGAGACAAAGTCGATCAAGTCCCTTGCGAACTTCGACCTTGCATTTGGGTACCGCGATTCGCTGCTGAAGCGGACCACAGAGTCGGGTTCGCCGCGATACGTGGTGCTGACTGTCCAGTTTCAGCTGGGGCTTGGCCGGATGAGCAGTCCCGTCCGGTACGCCGAACTTGCCCGCGAACTTGGTGTCGAGGTCGGTGGTAGGGCTTACGCCAACGACGTACGCAGGGCCGTTCTGAGGCTGCGGTCGGCGAAGGGCATGGTGCTCGACGCCGGTGATCGCGACACCTACAGCACCGGATCCTTCTTCACCAATCCCGTGGTCAGCGCCGACGTAGCTGCTTCGTTGCCGGAAAGCGCGCCGAAATATCCGGCGGCGGACGGCAAGGTTAAGCTCACCGCAGCCTGGCTGATTGAGAATGCCGGCTTCGGGAAGGGTTTCGGGTTGGCTGATGATCCCGGTTACGAAGCCGCCGGTGGAAGGGCAGCTCTCTCCACCAAACACACGCTGGCGGTGACGAATCGCGGCGAAGCCTCTGCGGAAGACCTCCTGAGTATCGCGCGACTGGTGGCCGACGGCGTGCACCGGAACTTCGGCATCCGGCTGCACCCCGAACCACTTCTTATTGGATGTTCACTCGCTTGACCGGCTCTGGGCCGGTCAAGCCCGTGCATGAACGGCTCACGTGACCACCCGGCGTCGTGCCTTTTCCGCTGCCGCCCGTGTCTGCATGACGGCGTGACGGTGCCACCTGCTGTCCACGAGTTGGCGGCTGCACAGCCACTGCACCAGGCGGGACACAAGACTGATCTGCGCGAGCCTGTCGTGGAAGTCGGTAAGAAGCCAGTGTGAACTCAGAAAACGGGGGAGCGCGAACACGAGATCCTCGGCTCCGAGGACTCTCGCGAACGCTCCTTCGGGTTCGAACTGCCGTTCCAGGTTCAGAAGCGTCACGGTATCCGCTCCCACGGTGGCATCTCCTTCCGTCTCCAGGAAGAGCCGGAGGTGAAGAAGGACGCGCGCATACCGCTCTACCGTGGCGGGGTGCTTCCCACTTGCGCTCCCTGAGAAGTAGCGGGTCAGGATGTCATCTACGGAAATCTGGTTCATGCCGCTCAGTCTGCCGTCCGCCTCCGACATTTTCGGGGGAACGTACATTCGAACGAGGGAGACCGGATGAAACCTACAGGTTGCCGGTTGCGATGAGCAGCATGCGTCGGAGCGGCTCGGCCGCGCCCCACAGCAGCTGGTCGCCCACCGTGAAGGCGCTGATGTACTCCGGGCCCATCTCAAGCTTGCGGATGCGGCCGACGGGGATGTCCATGGTCCCGCTCGCTGCTACCGGCGTGAGCTGCGTCATCGACGCTTCCTTGGTGTTCGGCACCACCTTTGCCCACTGGTTGTCGGAGGCGATGATGTTCTCGATCTCACTGACCGACAGGTCCTGAGTAAGCTTCAACGTCAACGCCTGGGAGTGGGAACGCATTGCACCGATGCGGATGCATAGCCCGTCGAAGGGGATGCGCGCACCGGGAGTGACGTCCGTACCGAGGATCTTGTTAGTCTCCGCCCCGGCCTTCCACTCCTCTTTCGACTGGCCGTTGCCAAGGTCAGCATCGATCCACGGAATGACCGAGCCGGCAAGCGGAACACCGAACTGGGATGCGTCCATCTCCGGATTCTTCTGCTGGGCGAGTACCCCGCGGTCGATCTCGAGGATCGCTGAAGCCGGGTCCGCCAGGTTATCCGCAACAGCACCGTGGATGGAGCCGAACTGGTTCAGCAGTTCGCGCATGTGCCGTGCACCGCCGCCGGAGGCCGCTTGGTAGGTCATCGATGTGCCCCACTCAACCAGTCCGTTCTTGAACAGCCCGCCGAGGCCCATGAGCATGCAGGAAACCGTGCAGTTCCCGCCGATGAAGTTCTGTACTCCCCGGGCGAGCCCCGCATCGATTACGTCCCGGTTCACTGGATCGAGGACGATGATGGAATCGTTTTCCATCCGCAGTTTCGATGAAGCATCGATCCACAGGCCGTCCCATCCGGCGTCGCGCAGTTTGGGGTAGACCTCTGCGGTGTAGTCGCCGCCCTGGGCTGTGATGATGATCGGCAGTTTGGCGAGGGTCTCGACGTCGTAAGCATCCTGAAGGGGCGCCGCCCCCTCGGCGAACGACGGCGCAGCGCCGCCGGCGTTGGAGGTCGAGAAGAAAACGGGATCAATGAGCCGGAAGTCACCCTCATCCTGCATGCGCTGCATGAGGACTGAGCCAACCATTCCGCGCCATCCGACCAAACCGACGGAGGGCACGGACGCGGACGCGTGAGCTGCGGAAGTCATGGTTCAAGTCTAGGGGAGCCCCGCGTAAGCGTCCGTTTTCGGTTACGTCACAGGCACAGTACGACGACGGCGCCCGGCTTCACTGAATGGGTCGTGGAAGTCCGCGTTCCTTCCGCAGTTGGTGTGCTCGCCACTCGCGGCGAAAGTTCCTCGTGGCATAAATCCCGAGCAGCACAAACAGGCCAGTCACGATCAGGAACCAGCCAGCCTCCGGATCCCGCTCAACGAACATCCCATGGATCGGCAGATACAGAAAGATCATCGTGATCACAAGAATGGCGAGGACGTACACCAGATGGCCCCACCAGGTGCTTATCTTGGGGCCGAGTCCCGTACGGCTGACGCCATACTCGTCAGGCGTATAACTGAGCAGCTCACCATTGACTGCGCGCACGAGGATGCGCTTCTCGCCGGTGCGTTGAATGTATTCTTCATGGGCCGCAGTAGTTGCGGCATCCCGGTGGGCCCTCTCGGAGGCCTCTGACATGCTTCGCGCGGACTTCGAATCGTAAACCACGGGCTAGCCTTTCTGCGTCCACAGGCTGATCCGGAACCGTGTTCCATTCTCTGATGTGTTCCAGTCTTCCTGGGGATCCACACCGTGCAGCTTCCACGATCCAACCAGGACCGGCGCGTACGTATCGCCGTCGGCCGAGGACTCAATCAGCGTCACCAGCGCAGCATTGGCGAGCGGCGCGGCTTCCGCGTAGATCTGCCCGCCACCGATAATCCAGATCTCCTCTGCCCCCTCGCTGCGGCGGGCTTCAGTGAACGCCTCATCCAAAGAGCCGACGACGACGGCGCCAGGGTAGCCGGCCTGGTCCAAGGTTTGCCTGCTCACCACGATGTTGGTGCGCCCCGGCAGCGGACGGTAGCGCTCCGGGAAAGATTCCCAGGTGCGCCGGCCCATGATCACGGGATGTCCCTCGGTGGTGCGCTTGAAGTGCGCCATGTCCTCGGGTAAACGCCAGGGCATGCCGCCGTCGCGTCCAATAACGCCGTCAACCGTCTGGGCCCAGATCATGCCGATCACCGGTGTCCCGACAACCGACGCCGGCTTCAGGAGTTCACTCATACGGCGATCGGAGCCTTGATCGTGGGGTGGTGCTGGTAGTTCTCCACCGTGAAATCCTCCAGGGTGTAGTCGAAAATGGTTTCCGGCTTACGGTTCAGCCGCAGGGTCGGGTATGGGTAGGGCTCCCGTGAGAGTTGCTCGGCAACCTGGTCCAGGTGGTCGTCGTAGATGTGTACATCACCACCGGTCCAGACAAACTCACCGGGCTCAAGCCCCACTTGCTGCGCAACCATCAGCGTGAGCAGTGCGTAGGACGCGATGTTGAATGGTACGCCGAGGAACGTATCAGCCGAGCGCTGGTATAGCTGGCAGGAGAGCTTTCCGTCCGCCACATAGAACTGGAAGAAGGCGTGGCAGGGTGGCAATGCCATGTTCTCAAGCTCGGCGACGTTCCATGCGGAGACGATGTGCCGGCGTGAGTCCGGTTTGGACCTCAGTCCCTCGATGAGGCGTTCGATCTGGTCGATGTGCCCGCCGTCCGGTGTGGGCCACGAGCGCCACTGCACGCCATAGACGGGGCCGAGCTCGCCGTCGTCGTCCGCCCACTCGTTCCAAATCCGGACGCCGCGCTCCTGCAGCCATCGAACGTTGGAATCGCCGCGCAGGAACCAGAGGAGCTCCAGGGCAACCGACTTGAAGTGGACCCGCTTGGTGGTGATGAGCGGGAAGGACTCGGCGAGATCGAACCGGAGCTGGCGGCCGAACACGCTCCGGGTACCAGTACCTGTGCGATCCGATTTCGGGGTTCCGTTTGCGAGGACGTCGCGGAGCAGATCTTCGTACGGAGTGGGAACCGAGGTAGTCACGGGACTAAGCCTATCGGGCGAGGGGCCCGGCCTGAGCGAAGCGAAGGTTGGGAGCCCGGTAGGCGCTATCGGGCGAGGGGCCCGGCCTGAGCGAAGCGAAGGTTGGGAGCCCGGTAGGCGCTAATCGTTGTGTGGCTGGCGGTAGGCGCGATTGGGAGCAGCCCGTGCTCACCGGTAGAGAGACGCAGACTCGGATGGCGTCGCGCTCCCCGTTCGCCGCATCGGCCCGGGGAGCAGAAGGACAACGGCGGCGAAGGCGAGCATAACGGACTGAGCGGCAAACAACTCCGGTGCCATTCCAGCGGAGGGCGGTTGGTAGATATCGAAGAGCGTAGCCAGCGTCAGGGACTGGGTCCCTATGAGGTATGCGGTAAGCACCAGCATTGCCGAGGTAAGACTACGCACAATCCGATGCAGGGTTACGGCACGCAGCAGTCGGTCCTGGGCTGTGTCCGCATGCAACGACTTTGGTCGAGTCAAGCACGCCCACGCGGCGATTATCCCCAGCAGAACAAGCACGACGACGGCCGCAAAGCTGGGCACCAGCTCACCACCGGCACCGGGCGCCGCCAGGACAAGGAGGATGACGCTGTATAGCGCTGCTGCGATTGAGAGCACAAGGGCAGTCAGCAGCCATACGGGCACGGAACCCCATGAGGAAACATACGCTCTGGAACCCGGCGCATGATTGCGCCGGATCACCAGTTCGACCCCGAGCTGAACCATGAGGAACATGGAGTATCCACTTGCGATCAACACAAGCAGTGCGGTCCCCGGAGGCATCACGAACATCGCCACAGCAGTTGGAATGCCGATCAGGAGCAGCAACGCGAAGCCTATGCGTCGACCGGCATCGCTGATCTGGAGTGCCCGTGCGTACGTGCCCGCTGCTGCAGTCGGAAGCGTAGCTGGAGCGGCCAATTCGCGGTGAAGTAGCGGGGGTTTCCACAGAATGACAGCAATAAGGAGAGCCATGCAGAAGAACATGATTGGGTCTCCCAGACTGCCCCAGATCGACGGGGTGCCGATCTGGTGCAACTGGTCGGTGGGGAGCCCATTGCGGGAATAAGCAGAGGTGGCTGAAATAATGCCGGCCAGGGCGAGGGTCGTTGTCCGGAATAGCCGATTGAGGCTGATTCTTCGCACTTGCATGTCGTCTTCAACCACTAAACCCATGAAAGGGCGGCGGCCGATGACGGCCAAGGCAGCAACGGTCACGCTCAATCCGAGCACGAGGAGTGTTGCGCCAAGCACGATCGCGAACTGCGCACCCGGCACGCGTGCTGCAAAGGTCATGCTGATTGTCCCGGTGTAGTTGGTGCCTCCTGGTACACCGGGGAGGAAGGCTGCCGCACCAACCAAACAGGCGGTTGGCAGGCCAACCCCGACGGTCAACGAAAGAAGTTTCCATGGCATCAGTGTCCGCGCCCGGTCGACGAGCCGGACGCTCTTCCAATCGCAAGCTCCCGCCCGCCGCCAACTGAACTGCGCAAGAACGTAGACAGCGCCGAGGGCAATCAACGGAACCGTGACATCAACGAGGACAGCAATCAACCCGTGCCGGTCCGTGAATGTGGACGCAGCGGAACTGAAGTCTGGGCCTAGGCGGTCGTACTTTTCCGTATTGCCGCACCCACTGGCGAACAGCGCGATGAGGGCGGTCCACATACCGTGGCGACGTACGGCGCGAAGAGCGTCCTCCGAGGTGCCGGGCTTATACGCGTTGAAGCGAAGCAGGCCGTAGGCGACTGCGGCACCCAGACCGAGCGTCCACAGCGCCGATGCGGTCAGATCCATTTTGTCCCCCAGGGAATGTTTCGGTGCAAGTTCAGCGAGAGTCAGTCGTCATAGGCACGGAACTGCTCGACCGAAACAACTTGGCCGTGGTTCTTGCTGCTCACATGGCAGATGATCGCCTCGCCCGGTGCAAGGTACGGGTCAGTGGTGGGTAGCAGATTGGCTAGCTCCAGGCTCATGTGCTTCCGCAATACGTCGAGCGCAAGGGGGAGCACCGGACGGTGGGTGCACACGGCCACCGGCACCCGCTTGTCGAACAGCTTCTCGATCACGCCCTTGGCCTTGCCCGGTTTCCGGGCGGCGTTGTGCTCGGTGATCGCGTCTACAAGCTTCAGCTTCGGGTCAGCCCGCTTCACATACGGCATGACGGTCTGGACACAGCGATCCCAGGGGCTGCTCACCACTCGTTCCGGTGCCCATGCCTGAATCAACCTGCTCACGGCCACTGCCTGCCGTCGGCCGGAAGCGGCCAGCGGCCGTTCGCCTTCAGCACGCGTCCACGATGAGCGCGGCTTCGCCTTCGCATGTCGCACCAGAATGAGTGGCCAGGAAGCCAGGTTCTGTTCCTGGAAAGCCGCAACGAGCGCCTGGACGGGCTCACGGTCGGACGGATTGGTCAACAGCTCAAGTGCACGCTCGGGGCAGCACCACAGGAATTTGTCCACCTCCTTGCCGTCCGGCTTCACCTTCACGCCTTCGGTGCGGGCAGCCCAGTAATGCACGACCTTGAGTCCGGACGCCACCTGGTATTCGATTGAGGGCAGCGGTATGCCGAGCTTGATGTCGATACCGACCTCTTCACGGACCTCGCGCACCGCACACTCCGGCGTAGTCTCACCTGGATCGATCTTGCCCTTCGGCAGCGACCAGTCCTTATACCTCGGCCGGTGGATAAGGAGGACTTCCAGCTTCCCCTGTTCCTTGCGCCAACACACTGCACCGGCGGCGACGACGGCGACCTGCTGGGTGGTCGCCTGCCCCAACACGCCTGTATCGGGTGGTGTCTTCACCGGCGCGCGGGTTGCAGACGGCTGCGGGAGCGTGAGGCAAGGAGCCAGGACTGCACGTCACTCAGGGGGGCGCCGTCGTCGTCCTTGTGGTGGCGAATCCATTCGCCATCACTGCCCAGGTGCCAGCTGGCTGTCTCCGGATCCAGGTAGCGGTCCATGAGCGAGAGCAGATATGCGATGTGCTCGGGAGCCGAGAGCTGGACCAACGCCTCGACCCGACGGTCCAGATTGCGGTGCATCATGTCCGCAGAACCGATAAACACCGCCGGATCACCTCTGTTGGCGAAGGCAAAGACACGGGAATGTTCAAGGAACCGGCCCAGCACAGACCGCACGGTGATGTTTTCGCTCAGCCCGGGCACACCCGGCCGCACGGAGCAGATCCCGCGCACAATCACGTCGACGCGGACGCCGGCCTGGGAGGCGCGGTACAGCGCATCAATGAGCGCCTCGTCGACGATCGAGTTGACCTTGATGGTCACCCGCGCGTCCATCCCGGCCTGGGAGTTGATGATTTCCTGCTCAATGCGCTCAATCAGCCCCGAACGCACGGACCGTGGAGCAACGAGCAGTCGTTCAAAGGTGGACTTGGGTGCGTAGCCGGAGAGCTGGTTGAACAGCCGGGAGAGGTCCTCGCCAACCTGGTCGTTTGCAGTCAGCAGGCCCAGGTCCTCGTAGTAGCGGGCAGTCCTCGGGTGGTAGTTCCCGGTCCCGATGTGGCAGTAGCGGCGAAGCCCGTCAATCTCCTGGCGCACCACGAGGGAAAGCTTGCAGTGTGTCTTCAGGCCGACAATCCCGTACACCACGTGGACACCGGCCTGCTCCAGCTTCCGGGCCCACGAGATGTTGGCCTGCTCATCGAACCTCGCCTTGATCTCGACGAGCGCGAGAACCTGCTTGCCGGATTCAGCGGCGTCGATCAGCGCATCCACGATGGGGGAGTCCCCGGAGGTCCGGTACAGGGTCTGCTTGATCGCCTGCACCTTCGGGTCCACGGCGGCCTGCTCAAGGAATGCCTGCACGGACGTGGAGAACGAATCGTACGGGTGATGCAGCAGGATGTCCCGGCGCCGCATGGCAGCGAAGACGTTTGCCGCCTTGGACGTTTCGCTCTCGTTGAGGTCGCGGCTGGTGTGCGCGACGTGTTTCGGGAAGTGCAGGTCGCCGCGGTCGATGCGCGAGATGACGCTGAGTCCACGCAGGTCCAGCGGGCCCGGGAGATCGTAGACTTCGGCCTCATCCACACCGAGCTCGCGTGACAACAGGGCGCGGATGCTCGGGTTGATGTCGGTAGTGACCTCAAGCCGGACGGGCGGGCCGAACCGCCTTCGCAGCAGCTCCTTTTCAAGTGCCTGAAGGAGGTTTTCGGCGTCGTCCTCCTCCACTTCCAGGTCCTCGTTGCGGGTTACGCGGAAGGTGTGGTGCTCCAGCACTTCCATGCCCGGAAACAGCTGGTCGAGGTGGACGGCGATGACGTCTTCCAGCGGTATGAAGCGGGCGGTCCGGCCCGCTACGTTCCCGGCACGCGGTCCGTCAACCGAGACCAGCCGGGGCAGCTGATCGGGCACCTTGACGCGCGCGAACAGTTCCTTCTCACTCACGGGATTGCGTACCACGACGGCGAGGTTCAGTGAGAGCCCCGAGATATACGGGAACGGGTGCGCCGGATCGACCGCGAGCGGTGTCAGGATGGGAAACACTTTCTCGGCGAAGAGCTTGTTGAGCTCGGTCTTCGCCGCGCTGTCCAACTGGTCCCAGGTGGTCAGGTGAATGTTCTCGCCAGCCAGCGCGTGCCGGATGGAGTCGGCGAAGATCGCTGCGTGGCGGCGCTGCAGTTCGAGTCCCTCGGTCATGATCGTCTCAAGTTGCTCAATGGGGCTCAGCCCGGCAGCCGACGGGACAGCCAACCCGGTGGCGATTCGGCGTTTCAGCCCGGCAACGCGGACCATGAAGAATTCGTCGAGGTTGGAGGCGAAGATCGAGAGGAAGTTGACCCGTTCCAGCAGCACCAGATCAGGGTCCTCGGCGAGATCCAGCACCCGCGCGTTGAAGTCCAGCCAGCTGATCTCCCGGTCCAGGAACCGGTCCGGCGAGATCTCACCCGCGGGCAGCAGGCTGGGCGCGAACTCCGGTATGTCGATACGGTCCTGGGTTGCCCGGGCGGGAGCCACTTCCGAGGACCCATACCGTGCCGGTACCCGGGCGGCGGTTTCGGCTTCCATAGTGTCTCCTTTGTGGTTCTGACGTGCCCCGCAACCTGCCTCGACGGCAGCTAAGGGGCCCTCCTCAACCTTACAAGTTGCCGCCCGCAATACCCGGTGCGTACATTACGTCGACGTCCCACCGGGTGAACCCCAGCGAACGGTAGAGCGCGATGGCCGCGGTGTTGTCGGCGTCGACATAGAGCATGATGGCCTGGAGCCCCAACGAATGCAGGTGTTCGATCCCGGCAATCGTCAGCGCCTTCCCCAGCCCCATTCCTTGTGCCTCGGGCGTCACACCAACCACGTAAACCTCGCCGATGGCGGGGTGCTTGCCGCTGCGCGGGTGTACCTTCGTCCAGTGAAATCCGAGCAGGCGGTCATCCGATTCACGGACGGCGAGAATCAGCCCGGCCGGATCGAACCAGTCCTCCGCCATGCGGGCCTGCAAGTCTTCCAGGGTGGTGGAACCCTGCTCGGGGTGATGGGCAAACGCGGCGGCGTTGGCTTCAAGCCACGCCTGCTCGTCCCTGCCCGGCTCGAACGTGCGTAGGAGCACGCCGGCAGGTACGACGACGTCGGGCACCGCTGCTTCCAGCGCCGCCCTGGTCTGGCGCATGCGCCAGAGCTCCCGTACCGGGGTGAAGCCGGCATGGGCGGCGAGTTCGACGGCGGCGGCGTGGTTTCCGTGGGACCAGGCACGAAGTTCGGGCAGCCTGTGCTCCTTCAACGCCTGCACGAGACTGGCGCCCACACCCTGGTTGCGGTAGGTGGGCCGCACTACAAGTTCCAGGACTCCCGGTTCCCTGTCTGCCCGCGGAAAACTGACGACGGCGACGCCCGCAAGCTCTTCGTCGTCGTTCGTCCCGCCGTCGCTGGCGTAGGTGGCGAGGACCAGAAGGCCGTCGGGATGCTGCCGGGCGGTCCGCAGGTTGACGAGTGTCTGTTCGGACAGGGGCGGATTGCCGTCCGCGTCTTCTGCGGCCCGGGCCAGGCCGATGATGTCCTCCAGCACGCCGTCCTGCGGTGCGCCGTCGATGGTCAGTATGGGCCAGGTGGATCCTTGCGCTGCGCTCATGGATTCAGCCTAGTGGCCCGTGAGTGTTGAGATAATCGCTGAAACAGCCAAGCTTTCGGCGATTATCTACGCACTCAACAGGGGTGAACGGCGGCACTGTGAGGATTTTTGGTCTGAGTGCTCGGCTGGGGTAGGCTTTTTGAGCGCTCTTCGGGAGCGTTGAGGGGGATGCGCCAGTGGGGCGCCCTCGATACGTTCGACCCGTATGTCCTCCACTTAGCCGGTTCCCTTTCCGCCCAGCGGGAGGGAACCGTTTCGTTTAAGCCTGCTGACTGACTCCGGAGTCCTCCGGCTGCCGGGACAGCGTGAACCTGTAGCCAACGTTCCGCACTGTTCCGATCAGCTGCTCGTGGTCAGCTCCAAGCTTGGCCCTCAGCCTCCGAACATGGACATCGACCGTGCGGGTGCCGCCGTAATAGTCGTACCCCCATACCTCATGGAGCAGTTGGTCACGGGTGAAAACCCGCCCGGGGTGCTGGGCGAGGTACTTCAGCAACTCGAATTCCTTGTAGGTGAGGTTCATCGGCTCACCGCCTACCCGCGCGGTGTAACTCGCCTCATCGATGAAAACGCCGGAGGCGTGGATCTCGCTGCTGACCTCCTCCGCCGCGCTATTGGCCTTGGCGATCACCAGGCGCAGGCGCGCCTCCACCTCGGCCGGGCCGGCGGAGTCCAGGACGACGTCGTCGGCGAGCCAGTTCGCGGCGACCGCAGCCATCCCACCCTCGGTGAGTACGAGCATGAGAGGTGCGCTGAGCCCGGTTGCGCGCAGGAGCTGCGTGAGGGAACGGGCACCCACCAGGTCTTTTCGGGCGTCG
Organism: Arthrobacter tecti; assembly: GCF_054511355.1. Taxonomy (NCBI): domain Bacteria; kingdom Bacillati; phylum Actinomycetota; class Actinomycetes; order Micrococcales; family Micrococcaceae; genus Arthrobacter; species Arthrobacter tecti. Next base: position 89,103 of record NZ_JBTNCT010000011.1, on the reverse strand, counting down.
ATGATGACGACGTCGCAGGGCTCGGTTTCCAGGAGTGCCGTGGGTTCGGCGGGCAGGATGTGAACCTTGTGGCTGAGAAGCTCAAGCGCCGGAAGGACGTCCACGGAGGAGCCCGGGCTGTTGGTCAGCATCAGGATGTGCGGCATATGTCCTCCAGAAATTTGGGACGCGCATCATCGGGCGGGCGCTACGGAACCGAATGCCGACAACAGTGTGCTGGGGCGGCCGGCGAGCGGGTTCCGTCCATTATACCGGGTGTGATTCTCCGCACGCCGTAACGTTTCGTCCACAACCCCTTTTCGCCCGGCGCGCGACGGTAAGGCAGTATTGCAGGAGTGAGGATGTTGATGGCGGGAATCGTGGCGGCGGCAGCGCTTGCCGCTCTCGTGACAGCCGCCTACATCTCGCCCGAGGCGAGCGCCGCCGTCGTCGGCGTCTTGATCCTCATCGCGGCCATCGGCTGGCCGTACGTTCTCGGCGTCCCTGCCCGCAAGAGCCAGTCCGCGGTGATCGCGCTGAGCGCGCTGGCTGCCTCCGCCACTGCCTATGTTGCCCCTGACGGCAGCGCGCTGGCGTGGTTGCCCGTTGCCCTTGCACTGGGTCTCGGCGCGGTTTTCCTGATCCAGCTCATCCGGGGCACGGGCCAGAGCCATCGTCTCGAATCAACGCTTGGAGCAAGCGCCGGCCTGTTCATGATCGCACTCGGGGCCGGCTGGATCGCCGCGGAGGGGCTCGCCGTGAACGAGGGTTCCTCAGGCGTCACCCTTGTGACCGGCATCAGTGTCCTGATGGCGATTGCAACTGCCATGCTCCCGTGGCCGGACCGCATAGTCGGTCCGCTCGGCGTTGTGCTTGCGGCGCTCGCGGGCCCGCTTGCCGCACTCATCTTCACCGATGTGGAAGGCCTTGCCGCAGGTATCATCGGCGCGGTCTGCGGAGCGGTGGTCATGGCCGCACGGCGGCTTTTGATCACCCGTGACGCGCCGCTGAACGTGGCCGCAATTCTCTCTGTCGGGGTTGCGCCCATCCTGGCCCTTGGATCTCTCGTCTACTTCCTGGACAGGCTGCTGCTCAGCTGACACATGGGGCAGCTGAGCAGTTGCGGCGCGTTAGGATGGAGCCATGTCGATTCTTGCGCTGGAAATCTTCTTCATTTCGCTGCTGGTCATTGCGGGGCTGGGAATGGCCGGCTTCGCGGCGCTGGTCATCACGCGCCTGTACAAGGGCCAGAAGTAACGCACGCTGATTCATGTCGTTTGAGATCCCCACGGACCTGACCCCCGAACTCGTACCGCTGTCCTGGTTGCTGGGCACCTGGGAAGGATCCGGCAGGCTCGGTGAAGGCAACGCCGATTCGGAGCACTTTTTCCAGCGGGCCAGTTTCACCCAGCACGGTCTGCCGTATGTGCAGTACACGGCTGAGAGCTGGCTGACCGATGAAGAGGGAAACACCCTGCGCCCGTTGTCGGTCGAGACCGGATTCTGGGCGCTGGACCGGAAACTGAACGACGCCGACGTCGGCCCCGGTCTTTCCCCCGCAGACATTGTTCCTGCGCTCAAGAGTGCCGATGAAGTGGAACAGTTCCGCAATCAGGAGGGCGGCTTCGACATCACGGCGACCATCGTCCACCCCGGCGGCATCGCCGAGCTGTACTACGGCAGTATCAAGGGACCGCAGATCCAGCTCACCACGGACCTCGTGATGCGGGGGCAGCATTCAAAGGATTATTCGGCGGCAACCCGCCTGTTCGGCCTGGTCAACGGGGACCTCTTCTGGCGCTGGGACGTCGCCGCAGAGGGCAGTTCGCTGGAGCCGCACGCCTCGGCGATCCTGAAGAAAACCGCCTGAACACGGCAACGCAGCCGCACAGCGGTTCACCCTCCGTTGGAATAGCGCCGCCTCAAAGGAACGTTGGTACCCATATGAGCTATTCGAGTCCGCTCCTTTCCATGCCCGGAGCAGTGGAGTCAGGCGCGCCCGATTCCGGCGTGGCCGCCCACTACGGAGACCCTCTCAGGGAACAGCGGGCGCTGGCACGCGGTGAAGCGGTGGTGGATCTCTCCCATCGCGGCGTCGTGACGGTGTCCGGTCCGGACCGGTTGAGCTGGCTCAACACGCTCTCCTCCCAAATGCTGCTCAACCTGCAGCCGGGGGAGTCCACCGAAACCCTCCTGCTCACCGTTCAGGGCCGCATCGAGTTCAGCCCCCGCATACTCGACGACGGCGAAACCGCCTGGCTGCTGACGGAGGAATGGGAAGCTGCTCCTCTCGCTGACTGGCTGAACCGGATGAAGTTCATGCTGCGCGTGGAAGTGACGGATGCCTCGGACCAGTGGGCCGCCGTCGGCGCGGTGAAACCCGTTGAGCGATTCGAGGACCGCGTCACCTGGATCGACCCCTGGCCGAGTATCAGCGTGGGGGGTTACGCCTACAGCGTCGTCGCGGAGCCGGCGCACCCCGGCACCGACCGCCCCTGGTTCGAATACCTCGTGCCGCGTGCAGAGCTTGCCGATGCTGTGCAGGGTATTCCGCTGGCTGGCATCATGGCGTCCGAGGCATTGCGTATTGCGGCCTGGCGCCCACGGCTCGGCGTCGAAACGGACGAGCGGACCATCCCCCATGAACTTGACCTCCTGCGCACGGCGGTCCACCTGTCCAAGGGTTGCTACAAGGGTCAGGAAACCATCGCCCGCGTCCACAATCTGGGACACCCGCCGCGCCGCCTGGTGTTCCTGCAGCTGGATGGGAGCCAACACACCATGCCTGCGGCGGGCAGCGCCGTCGTCGTCGGCGGCCGGACCGTGGGGACGCTGACCTCGGCCGCCCAGCACTACGAGATGGGTGCAGTGGGTCTTGCCGTCATCAAGCGCAGCGTCGACGCCGGAGCCGTACTGGAGGTTCTCGACGGGGAAGAACGGTACGCCGCAGCACAGGAAATCATCGTGGCTCCGGATGCCGGCCAGGTAGTGGGCCGTACCAAGGGGTTCCTCAAGGGCGCGCGACCATGACCGGGCAGGGAGCAGAAAACCAGGCTGCCGAGCAGGCGATCGCGCTTGCGCACCGGCTGATGGACGCAGCCCGCGAAGGGAATGGCGCCACACTGCGCAAGTACCTCGACGCCGGTGTTCCCGCCACACTGACCAACGCGGCGGGGGACAGCCTGCTGATGCTCGCCGCGTATAACGGGCACGCCTCAGTGGTGGAAGACCTGCTTGCCCGCGGCGCAGGTGCCAACACGGCGAACGACCGCGGCCAGACACCCCTGGCGGGTGCTGTCTTCAAGGGTTACAGCGACGTCATCCGGGTGCTTGTGGACGCTGGAGCCGATCCTGACGCCGGCACACCATCGGCGCGCGAAGCCGCGACGATGTTCGGAAGGTCGGAGCTGCTCGAACTGTTCAGCCGGTGACAGGCTCAAGCGACACGCTCGTCTGACTTCCTGCCAATTCGAAGCCTGCGCCCAGCGCCGTGTGCTGCGATGCCACATTGTCCGCCCTGGCACGCCACTGCGGCACAAGCCCGGAGGCCATTGCCTCTTCCACGGCGACCGATGCCGCGAACTGCGCCAGGCCGCGCCGTCGTTCTTCAGGGGCCGTAATTACACCCACATGCGCGAGGATGCCCGCCCAGACGTCATAACCGGCCCCGGCCAGTGGAACTGGCGGGTCGCGGTCATCGTCCATCAGGATGCAGTTGTGCTCCATGGCGCTCAATCCGACTTCCGCGACGTCGTCGGGCGGGCAGAGCCGTTCCAGGGCGACGCTGTGTTCGGGATCGCTGCTGACCGGCGGCCCATCTTCGGCGAAGGTCGGCAACGCGTCGCAGAAGTAGAGGTGAGCCTCGCCGAGCGCGCGTCCGCCGTGCGGGCGGCTCAGCGAGAGCAGCGTCGAATGGCGTGCGAGTTCAACGCCGGTGATCCCGTGCGCCGCCTCCACCGCCCAGGACGGTCCAACGAGGGCTTCCTGTCCGAAGAGCGAAACGAACGTGAGCACCGAGGCACTGTTGTCCTCGCGGTAGATGCGGTCCCCACCCTGTGCCATCGCGCCGTCGTCGAGCTTCAACAGGCGCGACCACGCGAGCTGGATGATCGAAACGGTGCCGGGTTCCAAATCCATACCGGCAAGGTTAGCTGACGAGGGAAGTCAGCCGAACAGTATGGCGGCCTCGTCATAGCGGTGCTGAGGTACACGTTTCAGGTTCCCGAGGGCCGCCTCGAATCCGACGTGGGCAATCTCCGTGCCGTGCAAAGACACCATGGTGCCCCAGAGCCCGTCCACTACGGAATCGACGGCGGCCATCCCCAGGCGGGTGGCGAGCACCCGGTCGAAGGCCGAGGGGACGCCGCCGCGCTGGATGTGGCCGAGGATCGTGGCGCGCGTCTCGATCCCGGTGCGTGCTTCGATCTCCGGGGCGAGCTGATCGGCAATTCCGCCCAACCGCGGCCGGCCGAAAGTATCGAGGCCGCGCTCGGAGTGGGCCTGCTCGAGGTGGGCGGGAACAAAGCCCTCTGCCACCACAACGAGGGGCGCGCGCCCGCGGTCACGGGCGTCGGTAACCCACTCGCACATCTGCTCGATGGATGTCTGCTGCTCGGGGATGAGGATGGCGTGGGCGCCGGAGGCCATCCCGGCGTGCAGGGCAATCCAGCCGACATGCCGGCCCATGACTTCGGCGACCATGCAGCGGCTGTGCGACTCACCGGTGGTCCTCAGGCGATCAATCGCCTCAGTGGCGATCTGCACGGCGGTGTCGAAGCCGAAGGTGTAATCAGTCGCGTCGAGGTCGTTGTCGACTGTCTTCGGCACGCCCACAATCTTCAGTCCGGCATCAGTCAGGCGCTTCGCTGCGGCGAGTGTACCCTCTCCGCCGATGGCGATCATCGCATCGATACCCAACCGCTGAAGGGTCTCCTTGATGGCCTCGGGGCCGCCGTTCCCATCGAAGGGGTTGGTGCGGGAAGTACCGAGGATGGTGCCGCCCTGCTTGGAAATGCCGCGGACCGCGTGACGGGGAAGGTCAATGATGTCTCCCTCGACCACGCCCCTCCACCCGTCGCGGAACCCGACGAACTCGAGGTCATGGGACTTGATGCCATTCAGTACGGCGCCACGGATAACAGCGTTGAGGCCGGGGCAATCGCCGCCGCTGGTGAGGATGCCGATCTTCATAAAGGGGAGTTCCAATCAAGAGTGGACGGATGACTATGTCAGGCGCCTCCTTGAGCCCCGTATGATTCTAGACACACTCGCGGTTGCACGCTCAAAGATGTCTCCACCGGTCCGTGGCAGGAAGCAGGCCACGTTCCATGGCCAACACCACAGCGCGTGTGCGGTCATCGACGTCGAGCTTCGCGAAGATCCGAAGCAGGTGTGTCTTGACCGTTGTCTCTGCGATGAAAAGCTTCGCCGCAATTTCCGGGTTGCTGAGCCCCTGCGCCACCGCCTGCAGCACCTCGACCTCCCTGGGCGAAAGGGCAGGCAGTTCCGGTCCACGCAGCCGGGAGACCAGCTTCGCGGCAATCGGGGGAGCGAGCACCGTCTCACCGCGGGCCGCGGCCAGAACGGCACCAATGATGGTTTCCCCAGGGGTGTCCTTCAGGAGATAGCCCACAGCGCCGGACTCGACTGCCCGCATTATGTCCGTGTCGCCGTCGTACGTCGTCAGCACGAGGACCTTGACGGCGGGTGCGGCAGCAAGGATTTGGGCCGTTGCTCCGGCGCCGTCCAAATGCGGCATGCGCAGGTCCATGAGTACGACGTCGGGGGCACACTCCACGCTCGCGGACACCGCTTCCCTGCCGTCCCCGGCTTCGCCCACCACGAGCAGCCGCCCGTCCGTGCTCAGGAGTGCGCGCAGGCCCGCCCGCACGATGGGGTGGTCGTCAACGATGAGGACGCGAACCCTGACGGCGTCGTCGTTCACTGTGTTGGAGCCTCCTGTGTCGAAGCTTCCTGCCGAGGAGCTTGCTGCCCTGGAGCTTCGGGCTCGGCGGCCCCTTTAGCGAGCGGCACGGTCATGGTGAGCCGGGTCCCCTGCCCCGGAGCGGAGCGGACGTCGAGCGCCCCGGCAATCTCGGCCAGCCTCGCGCGCATGGAGTGCAGGCCATAACCACCCGGACTGTCCGCAACCGCAAAGCCCTCGCCGTTGTCGGAAACGGTAAGAACCAGGTCGCCGTCACGGGTCTGAAGAACCAGTTCAACCACGTCCGCACCGCTGTGGCGGCGGACATTGCTGAGAGCCTCCTGCGCACAGCGGAGCACGGCAATCTGCTGGGCGGACTCAAGCGGGGGCAAACTGTCCGGCAGCGTAAGGCGCACCTCACGGCCCTCCTGCACCGACGCTGCCCCGACGCGCCTCAGCGCACCGAGCAGGTCACCGCCCTGAAGCTGGGAAGGCCCGGCGGAGGCAATGAGCGCCCTCGCTTCCTGCAGGTTCTCCCGTGCCGTCGCGCCGATCGCAGTGAGGTCCGTTTCCAGATCCGTGGCCGGCGCTTCGGGTGATCTTCGGCGCAATCGCGCCTGGGCCGCTTCGGACAGCATGATGATCGAGGTGAATCCCTGTGCCAGGGTGTCGTGGATCTCGCGCGACATCCGTTCCCGCTCCGCCATGGCTCCCTGCTCCTGGTGCGCGTGGGCGAGCTCAGCGCGGGCGGCCTTGAGCTCAGCGATCAGCTGCCCACGGTCCTCGCTTTGGTCGATGATCTTGTAAATCCATAGGCCGAGCATGCTGGACGCCAGGAATGAGATCAGTGCCTGCAGCGCCACGCTTTGCAGGTTCTGCGGGTCGGTGCCGAACAGGCTGAGCTGCCCGAGCGCCACCACGGTGCACAGCACGGCGGTGGCAATCAGTCCGCCCCTGGGCGATCCGGAAAACATCCACACCTGCGGGAACGCGATGAAGAGCAGTACCGCGCCCGAGCCCGAGAGGAAGGCCAAAAGCCCCACAGTGGCGATGAGTAGCACCACGTACGCCCGCGGACGCCACGTTTCCAGATACTCCAGCCGGGCCAGGAACGGATAGGCGCCTGCCAGGACTGCAATGGCGATGAACATGGCCGCCCGGGTACTGCCGCCTTCAACGCTCAGCAGCACCACGAGCACCACAGATGCCAGGGCCGTGTAGAAGCCGATGTGCCACCAGCGCATACCTCTCAGCCACACCGAATCGTCGGGCAGCAGCGTCGGATTGCGGGCCGGTTCAACGGTCATGGGTTCACTGTACGACGGCGGCTGCGGGCAAGAGACTGCGCGGTCACTTCTGCGGCGGCCAGCGGAAGAACAGTCGCGCGAGGACCAACCCGGCCACGAGCCAGACGCCAATCACCACCGCGGCCATTCCCAGGTTCCAGGTCCCGCCGGGCTCTACCGTTTCCCAGCCGGCGGGCAGGAAAACAGAACGCATTCCACTGGCGGTCCAACGAAGCGGAGTGAGGTCCGCAATAGTGCGCAGCCAATCGGGGATCTGCGAGAAGGGAAAGTAGACGCCGGAGATGAAAGAGAGCAGCAGGGGTGGAACAGCGGACATGGTGGACGCTCCTTGCCCGGACTTCGCCAGGCAGGCAAACACGATTCCGACCGCTGACCAGGCTGCGGTCGAACCCAGGAGCAGCCACGCGAAGGTAAGCCACGCGCTCACTGTCGTTGGCAGCTCGACGCCGAACAGGAACCGCGCGCCGAGGAGGAGAAGCGCGCTCTGGGTCACGATCAGGAACGCGGTGACTCCGGTCTTGCCGAGGAAGTAGGACAGGCTGGGTAGCGGTGTCCCGGCCAACCGCTTGATGGATCCGTTGAACCGTTCGTCCGCCACATAGCCGCTGAGGTTCTGGAAACCGCTGAGGATGGTGCCCAGCGCAAGCATGCCCGGCAGGTAATACTCAGCGGGGGTCAGCAGCGACTCCGGCCTGGCTGGATCGCCCATGCTTGCATCGCTGCCGAAGACAGTGCTGAAGAGACCCATCATGATCAGCGGGAAGAACAGGGTGAAGACGAGCGACATGGGGTCCCGCGAAAACATCCTGGTTTCGAGCAGGGTCCGCCGCCAACCCAGCACCAGGGCGTTTGGTTTCCACGGAGTTGAAGTGCTGGGGCCGCGCGCGTCCTGAAGAGTGCTCATGATGTGGCTCCTGCTGTGTGGTCATGGCTGCGTTGCCCGGCGCTGGTTTCCTTGTGCTGCTTGAGCAGCTCGAGATAGATGTCTTCGAGGGTCGGTACGCGGACCTGCAGGTTTCGCGGTTCGCGGCGGCCGCCGTCGCTGAGCCGGTGCACCAGCTCTGCCGGCTGCTCCGTGACCTCCTCGCGGGCGATGCCCGGGTGGGCGCCGTCGTCGTCGTTCCAGGTCACCCGGGGCCGGCGAAGCTCAGGCCCCCCGAGCGAGTCGGGTGTACCCTCGGCAATCAGCTGGCCGTCGGTGATGATGCCCAGCCGGTCCGCTAACTGTTCCGCCTCGTCGAGGTAGTGGGTGGTCAGGACAATGGTGGTGCCTCCCGCGCGGAGTCCACGGATCAGTTCCCAGAAGGCGCGCCGTGCGTCAGGGTCGAACCCGGTGGTCGGCTCGTCGAGGAAGAGCAGTTCGGGGTTGCCGATGAGACCCATGGCAACGTCCAGCCTGCGCCGCTGGCCGCCCGAAAGGGTGCTGATGCGTTGGGAATCCTTGCCGTCCAATCCCACGGCGGTGATGAGTTCGTCCACGTCGCGGGGGCGGGGATAGTAGGCGGCGAGAGCCTGCAGCGACTCGGCCACGCGAAGCGCACCGGCGTCGGTTGCCTCCTGCAGGACAACGCCGATCCTCGCCCGAAAGGACGGCACAGCCTTGTACGGGGTGGTTCCGAGGACGCTGACCCGGCCGGATGTGGGTTTCCGGTGCCCCTCGAGAATCTCGATCGTGGTGCTCTTCCCGGCGCCGTTGGGGCCGAGCAGGGCGTAGGTTTCACCCGCCCGGACTGAGAAGCTCAAGCTGTTCACGGCGCGCAGTACGCCTGACTTGGCAGCGGGGTATTCCTTGGTGAGGCTGTCGACTTCGATCGGCAAGGCAGGGCCGCCCGCCTCGCCAGTATGCGGGGACGCGTTGAACGCGGTGGTTCTCATGACTCAAGCGTGCCGTCCCCGGGTGTGGTTGCGTAAGCGTATGTCGACTGAAAGGGCGTGTCCACCGGTTGGTGGACACGCCCTTTGCAGAGTCTTCGACGTACACGTCAGCGGCGATTCCCCACCAGTTGCTCGAGGGCGATGGTGCCGTCGGTCTTGGGCAGCAGGATCCACAGCACAATGTAGAGCGGGATTCCGATGAAGGGCAGCAGGAAGCTGAGCAGCACACCGAGCCGGACAAGGCCGACCCGCCAGCCGAGCTTCAGCGCGATACCGGAGGCAATGCCGCCGAACCACCCGCCGGGGGCACGCTTGATGGGTGAGGAGCGGAGGGCGTTGAAGAAGGAGTTCATGGGTCCATGCTTTCGTATTGGAGGTTGCTTGTCACGGGGTCTCGTTGCGGTCCGGGCTGTCTGTGGCTCCTACGACGACGGCGGCAGTGGCCGCGCGCGGTCCACTTTCCTCTCGCGGCGGGTCATCGACAGTACGCCGCCGACCACGAGGGCGAGGCCGGTGCCGATCAGCAGAGCCATCACCACCAGAACGGGGTCCAGCATGATGTCCGTGAGTGCGCCGGCAAGGATCAGGGCACCGACCACTATGGTGACCACACCCCAGATGATGGTTCCGGGACGTACCCGGGTGGCGCCGTCGTCGTGGTTGGTGGTGTGGATGGAGCTCATCGTTGCTGCCCGCTTTCGGTGTCTTCAAGTGCTGCTTCTGTGGTGGAAACCGTGACGTGGCTGACCACTCCGCGGACATCCAGGATGATGCGGGGGCCTTCGGCGCCCTCATCGATGTGGAGGGTGCCCGGCCGCCAGATTCCGCCGAGGGTAGTGGTGTCCGCCGCGGTTACGAGCTCAGTGGAGCTCAAGGCCACCATGGACCGGACATCCACGGGAACGTCCTCAGGCACCAGGATGCCCACGTTTCCCGCAGCAGCGTTGACCGGGATGATGACGTCCTCGGTGATGCCGTCGAGGTCCGTCAGGTCCAGCCGGCCCTGGCCGGCCACGACTGTGTACCCCTCTTCGGCCGGTTCGACGCTGCTGATTGACCACTGGCCTTGCGTTGCGAGCACCCAGTTGCCGGTTGACGGCACGGCAGCGGAGACGATGCTCGCTATGAGGCCCACCGCCGCGAGGAATCCAAGTACTCCGGAGGTTTGCCCGCGCATCCCCATCAGGACCACACCGAGCCCGATAACCACCACGCCTGTCGCCACGGCAACGGTGAAGCGGTCACCGCCCAGGGACAACAGCCCGAGGTAGTCGAGGGCGAGGACCAGGCCGGCGAGAAGTACGGCTCCACCGAGGAACACGGCGACATCGGCCCCGCTGGGCCCCGGCACTACCGGCTTCGGCGCCTTCTGTGGCTTGTTCACCGGCGGGGTGTACGGCCGGGGATGGAAGGTATGCGGCGCGTACTGTGCCGTCTGGTCCCTCGGTGTCTCCACGGTGAGCGGCATAGTGTGCGCCGTGTGCCCATCCGTCGGAACGGGTGTGCCTGCATCCGGGGCGCCGGCGTCTGCCTTCTTCCGGTTGGCCGAGTTGGAAATCCAGTAGACGATGAAGACAACTACGCCGATCCAGAACAGGCTCCAGATGAAGCCGCCGAATCCTCCTGTACTGCCGAAGAAGGGCACATTCGGACGCCACAGCCCCAGGATCGAAACAACCAGGGCCCCGGTCATTCCCGATGTCCAGCTGCCACGGGCAGCTGACTCGGCGTGGATCCGTCCGTCTGGTTCCGGCAGGAGCGCCCAGGCCAGACCGTATGCGAGCAGACCGATGCCGCCGAAAATCGCGAGTACGACGAAGAGCCCGCGCACCAGGATGGGGTCCAGGCCGGTGCGTGCAGCGATCCCGCTTGCCACACCGCCAATCCAGCGGTCCTGGCCGCGAACCACGTTCAGGCTCCGAAGCCAGCCGAAGAAGCCGCCTGCTCCGGCCGGACGGTTGGTCGCTGTGGGGGTCGGTTCAGTCGAAGGTGATTCACCGGACGCTGCCGATCGGTCTGCTGGTTCGTCCGGCGTCGAAGGAGGGTCCTGATGCGAGTTCATACATTCATCCTGCTGCCCGAAACCGGGACGGACCATCGGGGCTCACCCTGAACCTCCCCTGAGCGGTACCCGGATTCCCCTGATAAGCGGTTGCGCACGGCCCTGACCCCATCTAACTATGTTTCGATTGGTGCATGAGACTTGCGCTGATCCGCTCCGACGACGCCGTGATCGCCGGTGTCTGCGCAGGCCTGGCCGCCCATCTAGGGGTGTCCCTGCGTGCGGCACGTATCGGCATGGTTGCGCTCGCGCTGGTGGGCGGAGCGGGTCTGGTTCTCTATGGCTGGCTGTGGCTGCTTGTTCCGACAACTGAGGAACGACGGCGCGCGCAGTCCACGGCAGCTCAGCCGGCCGGGCTGCGGTTGGGTGCGCCCGCGCTCGCCGGCCCCGAGCCTGAGACGACCGGCGTCATACGTTCGCCGGGGCGCCGGGAGGTGATTATCGGCGTCGGGCTTCTGGTGGTGGCTGCCGCGTTCGTCGCCCAGCAGCTCGGTGTGAACATCCAATGGGGTTGGCTGGTACCGGTCGGTGCGGTGGCGCTGGGCGCGGTGCTCGCGTGGTCGCAGATTGATGAAGCCCGTCGGGCCAAGCTCATGGACCACGCGGGAGCCACCCGGGCAGACGGCCTCGCCCGGCTGGCGGCCGGTCTGGTCCTCGTCATGGTGGGCGTGCTGATCCTAGTCTCCGGTTCCCTCTCATGGCAGTTCTCCTGGCCGGTGCTGCTGGCGGCCGGTGCGGTACTCGGCGGCGTGGGTCTGGTGCTGGCTCCTTGGGCAGTGAAGTTCTGGAAGGATCTGGAGGCTGAGAGGGCAGGGCGTATCCGGGAAACTGAGCGCGCCGAGATTGCCGCGCACCTTCACGATTCGGTGCTGCAGACCCTCGCCCTCATCCAGAACCGGGCCGGATCGGAGCAGGACGTTGTGCGGTTGGCGCGGGCACAGGAACGGGAGTTGAGGCGCTGGCTTTATGCGGATGCCGCACGCCGAACCGGGAATCTTGCGGACAGCATCAAGGCCGCGGCGGCGGAAGTCGAGGAAGCCTACGGGCACCCCGTCGACGTCGTTTCAGTTGGTGACATGCCGATGTCCATGCGGCAGGAAGCTCTGGTCCAGGCCGCGCGGGAGGCGATGGTCAACGCAGCCAAGCACGCAGGCGGTGCCATCTCCGTCTATTTCGAGGCGAGCGGGGGCGTATCGCAGGTGTTCGTGCGGGACCGCGGGAACGGCTTCGACCTCGATGCCGTACCTGCCGACCGGCTGGGAATACGTGAATCCGTCATCAACAGGATGCAACGGCACGGAGGAACTGCAGGGATCCGCAGTTCAGAAACAGGAACGGAAGTGCAATTGACCATGCCGGAAGCCGAAGCAGGTGGGACACATGAGTGAGCCGGTGACCGTCGTCGTCGTCGATGACCACGCCATTTTCCGGTCGGGCCTCAAAGCGGACCTCGACGGACGGGTGCACGTGGTTGCCGAGGCCGCGACGGTGGAGGATGCGGTCACGGTGGTAACTCAACACCGGCCGCAGGTGGTCCTGCTGGATGTCCATCTGCCCGGCGGCAAGGGCGGCGGCGGCGCGGAGGTGATTGCCGGCTGCGGCGACGTCCGGGATTCCACACGGTTCCTGGCCCTCAGCGTCTCGGATTCGGCCGAGGACGTGGTTACCGTAATCCGTGCCGGCGCCCGTGGATACGTTACGAAGACCATCTCCGGAGCGGACATCTCGGATGCCGTCCTGCGGGTCGCTTCGGGAGACGCCGTCTTTTCTCCGCGCCTCGCGGGCTTCGTGCTGGATGCGTTCGGCACTGCGGCGGTCGCCGCCGTCGACAGTGAACTGGACCGCCTCTCGGCGCGCGAACTCGAAGTGATGCGGTTGATTGCGCGTGGATACAGCTACAAGGAGGTTGCCAAGGAGCTGTTCATCTCGATCAAGACCGTCGAAACGCACGTCTCAGCGGTGCTCCGGAAGCTCCAGCTCTCCTCAAGGCACGAGCTCACCCGGTGGGCTGCCGAGCGACGGCTTCTGTAAGAAACGTCCTAGCGTGCGGTGCCGAGGAACTGCTGAAGCCGGCCCACGCCCTCAGCAAGATCCGCGTCGCCCAGCGCGTAGGAGAGGCGGAGGAAGCCGCTGGGACCGAACGCCTCACCCGGCACGACAGCAACCTCTACGGTGTCGAGGATCAGCGCCGCAAGCTCAGCCGAAGTCAACGGTCGGGCCCCGGCAAGCTCGCGTCCCAACAGGTTGCGCACGTCCGCATATGCGTAGAACGCACCATGCGGCACGGGGCACTCAACGCCGTCGATCTCGTTAAGGCCGGAAATTATGGCACGACGACGGCGGTCGAAGGACTTCTTCATCTCATCCACTGCGGTCAACGGCCCGGACACAGCCGCCAACGCAGCCATCTGCGAAACGTTCGCGACGTTGGAAGTGGCGTGGGACTGCAGGTTCGTTGCCGCCTTCACAACATCCTGGGGGCCGATCATCCAGCCCACCCGCCATCCGGTCATTGCGTAGGTCTTGGCCACACCGTTCAGGATGACCACGCGGTCGCCGAGCGACGGCGCGGCAGTGGCGATCGAGGTGAAGGGTACGTCGTCGTACGTGAGGTGTTCGTAGATCTCGTCCGTGATGACCCAGAGACCTTTCTCCGCAGCCCAATCGCCGATCTCACGGACCTGTTCCGGTGGGTATACGGAGCCTGTCGGGTTCGAGGGGGAAACGAACAGAAGGACTTTCGTGCGGGGTGTGCGGGCTGCTTCGAGCTGGTCGACCGTGACGAGGTAGGACTGCTCCGGGCCGGCGAACACTTCAACAGGCACGCCGCCGGCCAGCCGGATGGCCTCGGGATAGGTGGTCCAGTACGGCGTGGGGACAAGAACCTCGTCTCCGGGATCCAGGAGCGTGGCAAAGGACTCATATACGGCCTGCTTGCCGCCGTTTGTCACGAGTACCTGGGACGGGTCAACCTGGTATCCGGAGTCGCGCAGGGTTTTCTCCGCGATTGCCTTGCGCAGTTCGGGGAGGCCGCCTGCGGGGGAGTAGCGGTGAAACCGTGGCTGCCTGGCGGCCTCGATAGCCGCCTGAACGATGTAGTCCGGCGTAGGGAAGTCGGGCTCTCCGGCACCGAAACCTATCACGGGCCGCCCTGCGGCTTTCAGCGCTTTGGCTTTCGCGTCGACGGCGAGCGTGGCGGACTCAGCGATCGAGGCGATTCGCTGGGACACACGCCCGGCGGCATGCTGGGTCAGGGCGTCGGCGGCAGTCATGGTCTTCCCGTCGGTCGGAGGATGAATTCCCCTCCAGCTTAGGGCTTCAGATGGAGTGAACGCCCGTCATGACGCACCGCCGTATCCCCTGCGTTGACCGGGACACGGTTGGATCCCTGAGTCGGATCCCGTCCGGTTCGACGTTGCGTTCCAGATTGCGTAGACTAATTCCTCGGTGTTGAAATCGCCATGCTGTTCTGTGCCTGCATTACGGGCACAGGTAGCGGCGGGAATCACTCCAAAGGGTAGTGGCGCAATTGGTAGCGCAGCGGTCTCCAAAACCGCAGGTTGCAGGTTCGAGTCCTGTCTGCCCTGCGCATCACCGTCATGGATGGCATGCGGCAGTGCGGCGTTGAACGCTCAGTGAGTCTTTGGTCAGTGCGGCCGGCTCAGATACCTAACAAGATTGATGAGGTTGAAGGTGACCGATACGGCTGCGAGCAGCTCCAAGGGAAGCCCCTCCGACAAGCAGGAACCCAAGCGCGGGTTCTTCGGCCGGATCATCCTTTTTGTCAGGCAGATCATTGCCGAACTGCGCAAGGTGGTTGTACCCACACGCAAAGAGCTGGTGCGGTTCACCATCACCGTCCTGGTGTTCGTGATCATCATGATGCTCATCGTGACCGGTCTGGACTACCTGTTCGGATCCGGCGCAGTGTGGCTCTTTGGCGGCGAAGGCTAGTTTCTGCCTCCAAGGGGCAGTATCGAGCAAGCACAGCAATCCAGAAAGCAGGCAGCTAGGTGTCCGAGCAAGAACTCGAACGACAGATCACAACCGACGAGGAAGATCTGGGTACCGAGGATGAGGTAACCACGGCAGGTGCACAGGACGCACCTGCCGATGCTGTTGCGCCCGAAGACAACGACGACGCCGCTGAATCTGACGCCGCTGAGCCCGAAGCTGCTGAGCCTGAAGTTGACCCTGTTGCTGATTTCAAGGCGAAGCTGCGTCGGCAGGATGGCGACTGGTATGTGATCCACTCCTACGCAGGTTATGAGAACCGCGTGAAGGCCAACCTGGAGACCCGTATCCAGACCCTGGACATGGAGGATTACATCTTCGAAATCCAGGTGCCCATGGAAGAAGTGGTGGAGATCAAGAACACCACGCGCAAGATTGTGAACCGGGTTCGGATTCCGGGGTATGTGCTTGTCCGCATGGATCTCACCGACGAATCGTGGGGTGCGGTGCGCCACACGCCGGGCGTCACCGGTTTTGTAGGAAACGCACACGATCCGGTGCCGTTGAGCCTGAATGAGGTTTTCTCCATGCTGGAGCACACCATCGTGAAGGCTGGGGCGGAGGCCGGCAAGCCGGCTCGGGCCCAGGCAACCCCGACCCTGGTCAACTTCGAGGTTGGCGAATCCGTGACGGTCAACGAGGGTCCGTTCGAGACCTTGCCGGCAACCATTTCGGAAATCAAGCCCGAGTCACAGCAGTTGGTTGTCCTCGTGTCGATCTTCGAGCGCGAGACGCCGGTGACCCTCTCCTTCAACCAGGTCACCAAAATCCAGTAAGCTTCGTCCTCGTCGGGTTCGCTTTGATCCGGCAGGACGGCCGGCCGCCACGCCATGGCGGTCAACAATCCACGGGACGCTCCTGTCACGTGGAACGAATGTAAGAAAAGGACCCTTTCATGGCCCCCAAGAAGAAGGTCACCGGCCTCATCAAGCTGCAGATCCAGGCAGGCGCCGCCAACCCGGCTCCTCCGATCGGTCCTGCACTTGGTCAGCACGGTGTCAACATCATGGAGTTCTGCAAGGCGTACAACGCCGCCACGGAATCCCAGCGCGGGAATGTCATTCCCGTCGAAATCACGGTGTACGAGGACCGCTCGTTCACCTTCATCACCAAGACTCCGCCGGCCGCAGAGTTGATCAAGAAGGCTGCGGGCGTCCAGAAGGGCTCGGCTACGCCGCACACCGTCAAGGTCGCCAAGCTGACCAAGGCTCAGGTTGAGGAAATCGCCACCATGAAGATGGAAGACCTCAACGCCAACGATGTTCAGGCTGCAGCCAAGATCATCGCAGGCACCGCCCGCTCCATGGGCATCACCGTCGACTAACGGTTGACAACACCAATCATCAAAAAAACACCGTGCCTCACCGGCCCGGATGTTTGTGGCAGGGCCGAGCGCGGTCCGCAGACCACAACTGCATAAGGAGAAAGAGCAGATGGCAAAGCGCAGCAAAGCATATGAGGCAGCTGCCGCCAAGATTGACGCGAACAAGCAGTACGCGCCGGTCGAGGCAGTAAAACTGGCGAAGGACACCAACCCTTCGTCATTCGATGCAACGGTTGAGGTGGCTTTCCGCCTCGGCGTTGACCCCCGCAAGGCGGACCAGATGGTGCGCGGCACCGTCAACCTGCCTCACGGTACCGGCAAGACGAAACGCGTCCTCGTGTTCGCAACCGGTGACAAGGCTGAAGCGGCAATTGCTGCCGGCGCCGATTTCGTCGGCTCCGATGACATGATCGAAAAGGTTGCCGGCGGTTGGGTCGATTTTGACGCCGCCGTTGCTACTCCCGATCTCATGGGCAAGGTCGGCCGCCTCGGCAAGGTTCTTGGCCCTCGCAACCTGATGCCGAACCCGAAGACCGGCACGGTAACCCCGGATGTCACCAAGGCTGTCAACGACATCAAGGGTGGAAAGATCGACTTCCGTGTCGACAAGCACTCCAACCTGCACTTCATCATCGGCAAGGTGTCCTTCGACGCGGTCAAGCTGGCTGAGAACTACGCGATCGCGCTGGAGGAAGTGCTTCGTCTGAAGCCGTCCGCTTCGAAGGGACGCTACATCCAGAAGGCGACCGTCAGCACCACCTTCGGACCGAGCATCTCCGTCGATCCCAACGTCACCAAGGTTCTGGCAGACGCGTAATTAGCGGATTTCCCAAAGGGCGGGTGCAGCTTTGGCTGCATCCGCCCTTTGTTTCTTTATGGCGAATCTGTAGTGATTGACAGTTCCCAATCAGTGCATCATCATGATGCTATGACCACTACCTCCGTCAGCATCCGGCGCTATGAGCTTCCGGAGTCTCTCCAGGTTCCTGAAGCGCGGCCGTTCATCGCTGCCTCAGACCTCAGCAACCTCGTCGAGCGCGAAATCTGGGGCAACGATGACCACAGTTTCACGGCCGAAACCCGGTTCGAGAACGCCCGCCCCAATGGCTACGAGGAGCGGGCAACCTTCCTCGCATTCGCGGGTGAGAGGGTTGTGGGAAAGGCCGTGGTCGATGTCCCGCTGACCGATAACCTGCGTACCTGCTACGCCTACGTGCTGGTACACCCGGAATCTCGGCGCGGGGGTATCGGCGCGTCTCTGTACGCGGCAGTCGAGGGCCATGCGCTGTCCATGGGCCGGAATACACTCATGGCCTGGACGGACCAGCGGGCGGGCTTTGACATGTCGAAGGATGTACTAGTCCCGGCCACAGGGGCGGGTTCCTTCCCCGCGCAGAGCCTTCCGGCGCTATTTGCAACGCACCTTGGTTACACGCTTGCGCAGGTGGACCGCGCAAGTGTCCTCCCGGCCCCCGGAAATGCACAGTTGAGGAACCTCGCTCTACAGGCGGCCAAGGCAGCGGGGCCGAATTACGCCATCGTCGACTGGATGGACAGATGCCCGGACGGGGTACTTGAGCAGTACGCCCAGTTGCGTAAAACCATGAGTACCGACGTCCCTATGGGTGAACTCAAGTGGGAAGTCGAATCCTGGGACGGCGCGCGGGTGCGCGAGGGGGAGGAGCGGTTGATGCGCGAAGGCGGTAGCAGCCTGGTGCGAGCCGTCCTCCACAAGCCCAGTGGCGATTTGGTTGGCCATACTGTCCTGGAGCGCAGGGCGGAAAAGCCGGACACCGTCTATCAGGAAGATACGCTGGTGCTTTCGCCGCACCGCGGACACCGCCTGGGTAGGTGGTTGAAAGCTGAGAACCTGATCGCCGTCGCTTCTGCGTGGCCCGAAGCCCGGCGCATCTTCACCTGGAACGCCGAGGAGAACGGCCATATGCTCGCCGTCAACGTGGAACTTGGCTTCGAGCCCGTGGGGTTTACCGCGGCGTGGCAGAAAGTGCTGAATGGGTAGCCGGGGTGCGATGACGGCGGGCGCCCGTCGTCGTCCGCTTTTGTCCCTTGATTTGGCGGGTAGCTCCCGCTCCCGTAAGCTTGAACAACCAAAGACCGTCGGTCGATGATCACCTCCGCAAGAAGCGCAGTTCGCTGTGTGTGGAAGTGAGCGTCTGAAAGTTCCCTATCAAAGGGCGGCCAGCGCAGGTGAACGAAGCTCACTTCCTCAGGGTTTATACCCTGCCGGTGGAAAGCCCCGTGCATCTGCGCGGGGCGTTTTTTATTGGAACCGTACACCGGCACCAATTCCCCGGAAGGAGGGTTATGGCAACGCCAACAAAGGTTTCGGCCGTGGATGAGATCACCACTGATTTCAAGGAATCCGCCGCCGCTGTCCTAACCGAATACCGTGGGCTCTCTGTTGCACAGCTCAAGGAACTGCGTCGCTCGCTCGGCGCGGACACCAAATACGCTGTCGTCAAGAACACCCTGACTGGCATTGCGGCCAAGGAAGCCGGTATCGACGCGTTCGATGGCCAGCTTGCCGGACCTACCGCAATCGCCTTCATCAAGGGTGACGCCGTTGCTGCGGCAAAGAGCCTGACGGATTTCGCGAAGACCAACCCACAGCTCGTCATCAAGACCGGTTACTTCGAGGGTAAGGCCCTCGACGCTTCGGCGGTTACCGCTCTTGCTGCTCTTGAGTCACGTGAGTTCCAGCTTGCCCGTGTTGCAGGTGTCCTCAAGGCACCCATGTCAATGCTTGCCCGCGCCGTCGATGCGCTGCGCATCAAGTTGGAGGAGAACGGGGACGCTGCACCTGCGGCAGCAGCCGTTGCTCCCGCGGCAGAGGAAGCACCCGCAGCTGCGGATGCGGCACCTGCCGAGGCTGCGGAAGACGCAGCTACCCCCGAAGAGAAGTAAGTCTCTCACCCACCAATCTCCCGGTGCCGCGTGCACCATTTCAGGAAGGATGCTTAGCCATGGCGAAGCTCACCAACGAAGAGCTCATCGAAGCTTTCAAGGAACTGTCCATCATCGAGCTCTCGGACTTCGTAAAGCTGTTCGAAGAGACCTTTGACGTCACCGCTGCTGCTGTTGCTGTTGCCGGCCCCGCCGGTGGCGGCGCTGGCGAAGCTGCCGAGGAAGAGAAGGACTCCTTCGACGTCGTCCTCGAAGCTGCCGGCGACAAGAAGATCGCGGTCATCAAGGAAGTACGTGCCCTGACCTCCCTCGGCCTCAAGGAAGCCAAGGACCTGGTCGACGGTGCACCGAAGGCTGTCCTCGAAGGCGCAAACAAGGAGACGGCAGAGAAGGCCAAGGAGTCCCTCGAGGCCGCCGGCGCTACCGTCACCCTCAAGTAAGTTCCTCGAACTTCATAAAGCAGCCTCGGAACCGTTCGGTTCCGGGGCTGCTTTGTCTGTTGGAGCAGATCAGTCGCGGTATAGCAGGAGGGCTTCGCCCTGGCCGCCGCCTCCGCACAGCGAAACTGCGGCCTTACCGGTTCCCCGCCGGTTCAGTTCCGTTGCTGCGTGGAGCGCAAGTCGGGCACCCGAGGCGCCGATGGGGTGGCCGAGGGCGATCGCACCACCGTGAATATTGCACTTCTCGAGCGGGAGGTCCAGATCCTTCAGGGACTGGCACGCTACGGATCCGAACGCCTCATTGATTTCGATGAAGTTCAGATCCGCTGTCGACCAGCCGGCGCGCTCGAGCGCTTGGGTGATCGCGCGGGAGGGCTGGGAGTGCAGCGAATTGTCCGGTCCCGCTACCTGGCCCGGACGGCCGACGACGGCGAGCACGTTCAGTCCGCGTTCCGCGGCATTGGCGCGGGTTGTGAGAACGAGTGCGGCAGCGCCGTCCGACAGCGGGGAGGAGTTTCCGGCCGTGATGGACCCGTCTTTCGAGAATGCCGGTCGGAGTCCCGCAAGGGTGTCTACGGTGGTGTTCGGGCGGACACCCTCGTCCTGGTTCACGACAATATCCTCGCCCTTCCGTTGCGGCACGCGCACGGGGATGATCTCCTCGTCGAATACGCCGGACTCCATGGCCGCGGCGGCGCGCTGGTGCGACGAAGCCGCAACCGTGTCCTGCGCGGTGCGGTCGATTTTGAGGCTGGTGTTGCCCCGTTCGGTCGAGGATCCCATCGATTCGGCGTCGAAAGCATCGGTCAGGCCGTCATGCGCGACCGAGTCCACGGCGGGCATTGTTCCGTAGGTCCAGCCCTGGCGCGCACCGGGAAGCAAATGCGGACCGCGGGTCATCGATTCCTGGCCGCCCGCAACCACCACGGTCGCCTCGCCGCTTCGGATGAGGCGCGCGGCATCGATCACCGCAGTCAGGCCGGAGAGGCAGACCTTGTTGACCGTGACACTGGGGACATCCCACCCGATCCCGGCCTTGATCGAAGTTTGGCGGGCGGGATTCTGCCCGCAGCCGGCCTGGACCACGTGGCCCATAATGACGGCGTCGACGTCGCCGGTCGAGACGCCCGCCCGATCGAGCGCGCCCGAGACGGCGAAAGCACCGAGCTCCACCGCGCTGAAGGACGCGAGCTGCCCGTTGAGGCGGCCCTGCGGTGTGCGGGCGCCGCCTACGATGACGACGTCCTGCGGATTCTGTTCGAGGGTATTCATGGGATTACTGCTCACTTTCGTCATTGAAATGCCGCTATGCACAAGGCTACCGGCGCCAGGGCCAACTCAGCTAATGGTCATTCACTGAAATCATTTGACCGGGGAGCAATGGCCGACGCTCGCATATACCACATCGGGTTGGACATTGTCGCTAGCTGTGCCGTACAGTTGATATTTGCGTCTTCCCTCATAACCTCAGCCTTCATATAGCGGTGGGCTTTGCCTCGCATTTGCCATTTAACGGATTTCTCGACGATCGAGATCTTCCGTCCATTGGTTGCGGGCGTCAGGTTGGCACCGAAACGGTGCGGGGAGTGATCGTAAGAACACGCCTGTTGGTCTGTGGAAGGATCCCTCTTGGTCGCCCCGAGCACCTCAAATAATGCAACCGCTACCAGCCAGGTCGACGCCGACGGCGCCGCACCCCGGCTATCATTCGCAAAGATTCACGAACCGCTGGATGTTCCCAATCTTCTAGCCCTCCAAACAGACAGCTTTGACTGGCTTGTCGGTAACGAGCGTTGGAAGGCGCGCGTCAAGGAGGCGCTGGAGCAGAACATCCCCGGCGTAGCCACCACTTCCGGCCTTGCTGACATCTTTGAAGAGATCTCACCGATCGAAGACTTCCAGGGCACCATGTCCCTGAGCTTCTCCGAACCTGAGTTCGCGGATCCGAAGTACACCATGGCTGAGTGCAAGGACCGCGACGCCACGTACGCTGCACCGCTGTACGTCAAGGCCGAGTTCATGAACAACAACACGGGCGAGATCAAGCAGCAGACCGTGTTCATGGGCGACTTCCCGCTGATGACAGAGAAGGGTACGTTCGTCATCAACGGCACCGAGCGTGTCGTCGTCTCGCAGCTGGTCCGTTCCCCAGGCGCCTATTTCGAGCGCGCTGCGGACAAGACCAGCGACAAGGACATCTTCAGCGCGAAGATCATCCCCTCGCGCGGTGCATGGTTTGAGCTGGAGATCGACAAGCGCGATCAGGTCGGCGTTCGTCTGGACCGCAAGCGCAAGCAGTCGGTCACCGTCCTCCTGAAGGCGCTCGGCTGGACCGAGGGCCAGATCCTGGAGACCTTCGGTGAGTACGACTCCATCCGCGCAACCCTTGAGAAGGATGCTACGGAGACCCAGGAAGATGCCTTGCTGGACATCTACCGGAAGCTGCGTCCGGGAGAGCCGCCCACGGTTGAGGCTGCCAAGACCCTGCTGGACAACCTCTACTTCAACTCCAAGCGCTATGACCTGGCGAAGGTTGGCCGCTACAAGATCAACCGCAAGCTCGGCATTGACAAGAACCTCGGTGATCCTGACGCCTCAGTCCTGAACATCGATGACATCGTTGCGATGATCAAGTTCCTGGTTGCCCTGCACGCTGGTGAGAAGACCCTGGCCGGTAAGCGCGACGGCGAAGAGGTGGAGCTCCGTGTCGAGGTCGATGACATTGATCACTTCGGCAACCGCCGCATCCGCGCCGTCGGCGAGCTCATCGAGAACCAGGTCCGTACTGGCCTGTCCCGCATGGAGCGCGTTGTCCGCGAGCGCATGACCACGCAGGATGTCGAGGCGATCACGCCGCAGACCCTGATCAACATCCGTCCGGTTGTCGCAGCGATCAAGGAGTTCTTCGGGACTTCCCAGTTGTCGCAGTTCATGGACCAGAACAACCCGCTCGCCGGCCTGACGCACAAGCGTCGCCTGTCGGCACTAGGCCCGGGTGGTTTGTCCCGCGACCGCGCCGGCATGGAGGTCCGTGACGTCCACCCCTCGCACTACGGACGTATGTGCCCCATCGAAACCCCTGAAGGCCCGAACATCGGCCTGATCGGTTCACTGGCGTCCTACGGCCGGATCAATACCTTCGGTTTCATTGAAACCCCGTACCGCAAGGTCGAAAACGGTGTTGTGACGGACCAGATCGATTACCTGACCGCGGATGACGAGGTGGAGCGCCTTATTGCCCAGGCAAACGCTCCGCTGGATTCGAACAGCAAGTTCGAAGAGGACATGGTCCTGGTCCGTACCCGTGGTGGTTCCGGCGAGCCGGTTCTCGTTGCCGCAACCGACGTTGAGTACATGGACGTTTCCCCGCGCCAGATGGTTTCGGTCGCAACGGCAATGATTCCGTTCCTCGAGCACGACGACGCCAACCGTGCGCTCATGGGTGCCAACATGCAGCGTCAGGCTGTGCCGCTGCTGCGTTCCGAGCGTCCTCTCGTGGGAACCGGCATGGAGCGTAACGCCGCTGTTGACGCCGGCGACGCCGTGACGGCCAACAAGCCGGGCGTTGTCACCGAAGTGTCGGCTGATCTTGTTGCCGTCCTGAACGACGACGGCACCGAGACCAACTACCCGATCATGAAGTTCGCGCGCTCCAACCAGGGCAACGCGTACAACCAGCGGGTACTGGTCGCAGAGGGTGACCGCGTGGAGTACAACGGCATCATCGCCGACGGCCCGTCCACCGATCAGGGTGAACTGGCTCTCGGCAAGAACATGCTCGTTGCCTTCATGTCCTGGGAAGGCCACAACTTCGAGGATGCGATCATCCTCTCGCAGCGCATCGTCTCCGACGATGTCCTGACCTCAATCCACATCGAGGAGCACGAGGTTGATGCCCGCGACACCAAGCTGGGTGCCGAGGAAATCACGCGTGATATCCCGAACGTCTCCGAAGAGGTTCTGGGCGCGCTCGACGAGCGCGGCATCATCCACATCGGTGCTGAGGTTGAGGCAGGCGACATCCTGGTTGGCCGTGTCACACCGAAGGGTGAAACGGAACTGACCCCGGAGGAACGCCTGCTGCGCGCGATCTTCGGTGAGAAGAGCCGCGAAGTCCGTGACACCTCGCTCAAGGTGCCCCACGGCGAGTCCGGTACGGTCATCGGCGTGCGTATCTTCGATCGCGACAACGACGACGAACTGCCCCCCGGTGTCAACCAGCTCGTGCGGGTCTACGTCGCGCAGAAGCGCAAGATCACCGACGGCGACAAACTCGCCGGCCGTCACGGTAACAAGGGCGTCATCTCCAAGATCCTGCCCGTCGAGGACATGCCGTTCCTTGAGGACGGCACACCCGTCGACATCGTCCTGAACCCGTTGGGTGTTCCTGGCCGTATGAACGTCGGACAGGTATTGGAGATCCACCTTGGGTGGGCCGCCAAGCAGGGCTGGAAGATCGAAGGCGAGCCCGAGTGGCTCAAGAACCTTCCGAACCTGCCGCGCGAGGTAGCTTCGACCACCGTCGCAACCCCCGTCTTCGACGGCGCGACCGAGGACGAGATTGTCGGCTTGCTCAACTCGACCAACGTGACCCGTGACGGCGAGCGCCTGATCGGCGAGTCCGGCAAGGCACGGTTGTTCGACGGCCGTTCCGGCGAACCGTTCCCGGACCCCATCTCGGTGGGCTACATGTACATCCTGAAGCTCCACCACCTGGTGGACGACAAGATCCACGCCCGGTCCACCGGTCCGTACTCGATGATCACGCAGCAGCCGCTGGGTGGTAAGGCACAGTTTGGTGGCCAGCGCTTCGGCGAGATGGAAGTTTGGGCTCTCGAGGCCTACGGCGCGGCGTACACGCTGCAGGAACTTCTGACCATCAAGTCGGACGACATCCATGGACGCGTCAAGGTGTACGAGGCCATCGTCAAGGGCGAGAACATCCCGGAGCCCGGCGTTCCGGAGTCCTTCAAGGTTCTGATCAAGGAAATGCAGTCGCTGTGCCTGAACGTGGAAGTCCTTTCCACGGACGGCACCACCATTGAGATGCGTGACTCGGATGAAGAAGTCTTCCGGGCCGCGGAAGAGTTGGGCATCGACCTCTCACGGGCCGAGCCGAGTTCTGTCGAGGAAGTGTAAGGCGACGTATCGGACTTAGTTCCGGGCCGATGCCTGGAGGAAAGGCGGCTTTAATATTTCGGAGGCCGCCCGCGGCCGAGGAAATTTCGTTGCCGCCGATCCAGGTAGCGGTCCGGGACACCCGGCACCCAACCAAACACCTCCCACCGCACCCAAAGACTTCTTGAGTTTAGAGATAAAGAGAGACAGGGACCACATGTCCAGCGAATCCTCATTCGGCCTCATGCGAATCGGCCTGGCCACCGCGGAAGAGATCCGCGGCTGGTCGTACGGCGAAGTGAAGAAGCCGGAAACCATCAACTACCGCACGCTCAAGCCTGAGAAGGACGGACTCTTCTGCGAGAAGATCTTCGGTCCTTCCCGTGACTGGGAATGCTACTGCGGTAAGTACAAGCGCGTGCGCTTCAAGGGCATCATCTGCGAGCGGTGTGGCGTTGAGGTCACCCGTGCGAAGGTGCGCCGTGAGCGGATGGGCCACATCGAGCTCGCAGCTCCGGTTACGCACATCTGGTACTTCAAGGGCGTCCCCTCGCGTCTTGGCTACCTCCTTGACCTGGCGCCGAAGGACCTTGAGAAGGTCATCTACTTCGCTGCCTACATGATCACCTCGGTTGACGAGGAGAACCGCCACGCGGAACTGCCGAATCTCCAGGCTGAGCATGACCTTGAGAAGAAGCAGCTGGTTGATCAGCGCGATTCAGACATCGCGACGATTGCCCGCGACCTTGAGGATGAGCTCGCTCGTCTTGAGGGTGAAGGTGCGAAGGCTGCCGACAAGAAGAAGGCACGCGATTCCGCCGACCGCCAGATGGCAAACGTCCGCAAGCGTGCCGACGCCGAGATCGAGCGCCTGGAGCAGGTTTGGGACCGCTTCAAGACCCTGAAGGTCGCTGACCTTGAGGGCGACGAGGGCCTGTACCGCGAGTTGCGCGACCGCTACGGTCTGTACTTCGAAGGTTCCATGGGCGCCGAAGCGATCAAAAAGCGCCTCGAGAACTTCGACATGCAGGCAGAAGCAGACCTGCTGCGCGACATCATCCAGAACGGTAAGGGACAGCGCAAGACCCGCGCCCTGAAGCGGCTGAAGGTTGTCAACGCGTTCCTTACCACCACCAACAGCCCGTTGGGCATGGTGCTGGACGCCGTACCGGTGATCCCGCCGGAACTGCGCCCGATGGTTCAGCTGGACGGCGGGCGCTTCGCGACCTCCGACCTGAACGACCTGTACCGTCGCGTGATCAACCGGAACAACCGCCTGAAGCGTCTGCTTGACCTCGGTGCGCCTGAGATCATCGTCAACAACGAGAAGCGCATGCTTCAGGAAGCCGTTGACTCGCTGTTCGACAATGGTCGTCGTGGACGCCCTGTCACAGGGCCGGGCAACCGTCCGCTGAAGTCGCTCTCCGACATGCTCAAGGGCAAGCAGGGCCGCTTCCGTCAGAACCTGCTCGGTAAGCGCGTTGACTACTCAGGCCGTTCGGTCATCGTCGTCGGCCCCCAGCTGAAGCTGCACCAGTGTGGTCTGCCCAAGCAGATGGCTCTGGAACTCTTCAAGCCGTTCGTGATGAAGCGCCTGGTTGACCTCAACCACGCCCAGAACATCAAGAGTGCCAAGCGGATGGTGGAGCGTTACCGCCCGCAGGTCTGGGATGTCCTCGAAGAGATCATCACCGAGCACCCTGTGCTGCTGAACCGTGCACCAACCCTGCACCGCCTCGGCATCCAGGCGTTTGAGCCGCAGCTTGTTGAAGGCAAGGCTCTCCAGCTTCACCCGCTGGTCTGTGGAGCCTTCAACGCTGACTTCGACGGCGACCAGATGGCCGTGCACCTGCCGCTGAGCCCTGAAGCCCAGGCCGAGGCCCGCATCCTGATGCTGTCCTCGAACAACATCCTGAAGCCTTCGGACGGGCGCCCGGTCACCCTGCCTTCGCAGGATATGATCATCGGTCTGCACCACCTCACCACCAAGCGTGAAGGCTCGGCAGGGGAGGGGCGCGTCTTCTCCAGTCCCGCCGAAGCCATCATGGCTTTCGATTCAGGCGAGCTCCACCTCAACTCGGTCGTGAAGATCCGGGTGCCGGGCTTCGTGCCGGGTCCGGATATCGCGGCTCCCGAAGGATGGGAAGAGGGCGCTCCTGCGCTCATCGACACCACGCTCGGCCAGGTTATCTTCAACGAAACCCTGCCGGAGGATTACCCGTGGGTGGACAAGGTTGCAGACAAGGGCGAGCTCTCGGCCATCGTCAATGACCTTGCGGAGCGTTACCCGAAGGTCGTCACCGCTGCAACGCTGGATAACCTGAAGGATGCCGGTTTCTACTGGGCAACCCGCTCGGGTGTCACCGTTGCCATCTCCGATATCTCCGCGCCGATCAACAAGGCCGGAATCATGGAGGGCTACGAAGCGCAGGCCGCCAAGGTCCAGGGTCAGTTCGACAAGGGCCTCATCGCCGATGAGGAACGTCGTCAGGAACTGATCGACATCTGGAACAAGGCGACCAACGAGGTAGCAGAGTCGATGCGTGGGGCAATGCCCAAGGACAACACCATCAACCGCATGGTCTCCTCGGGTGCCCGTGGTAACTGGCTGCAGGTTCGCCAGATCGCCGGTATCCGTGGCCTGGTGGCCAACCCGAAGGGTGAGATCATCCCGCGTCCGATCAAGTCCTCCTACCGTGAGGGTCTTTCGGTCCTGGAGTACTTCATCGCAACCCACGGTGCCCGAAAGGGTCTGGCCGATACCGCTTTGCGTACCGCTAACTCGGGTTACCTGACCCGTCGCCTGGTGGACGTGTCGCAGGACGTCATCGTGCGCGAGGACGACTGCGGAACCGAGCGTGGCCTCAATGTCACCATTGCGGTCCCGAACCACGACGGTGAGCTGGTCCTGCACGAGGAAGTCGAGAACTCAGCGTACGCCCGTACGCTGGCTACCGACGTCGTCGATTCGAACGGCGAGGTGCTGGCACCTGCGGCGTCCGATGTCGGTGACGTGCTGATCAACAAGCTGTTCGCAGCGGGAGTGACGGACATCAAGATCCGTTCGGTCCTGACCTGTGAGTCCAGCGTTGGCACCTGTGCGCTCTGCTACGGCCGTTCGCTTGCCACTGGCAAGACGGTTGACATCGGTGAGGCTGTGGGCATCATCGCTGCGCAGTCGATCGGTGAGCCGGGTACCCAGCTGACCATGCGTACCTTCCATACCGGTGGTGTTGCATCGGCTGAGGACATCACGCAGGGTCTGCCCCGTATCCAGGAGCTCTTCGAAGCGCGTACCCCGAAGGGTGTTGCGCCGATCTCCGAGGTCGCCGGCCGGGTCACCATCGAGGATGCAGAGAAGCAGCTGCGCCTGGTGGTCACGCCCGACGACGGCTCCGAGGAAATCGCGTACCCGGTCCTGCGGCGTGCACGGCTCCTTGTATCCGACGGCGATCATGTCGAGGTCGGCCAGCAGCTGGTCTTCGGTGCGGTGGATCCCAAGCAGATCCTCCGTATCCTCGGCCCGCGCAAGGCACAGGAATTCCTGGTCGACGAGGTGCAGCGCGTGTACCGCAGCCAGGGCGTAGGCATCCACGACAAGCACGTGGAAGTCATCGTCCGGCAGATGCTGCGGCGCGTGACCGTCATCGAGTCCGGCGACTCCGACCTTCTCCCGGGTGAGCTGGCCGAGCGTCGCCGCTTCGAGGATGAGAACCGGCGTGTGGTGTCCGAGGGCAAGAAGCCGGCTTCCGGCCGTCCCGAGCTCATGGGTATCACCAAGGCATCGCTTGCAACCGAATCATGGCTGTCGGCCGCTTCGTTCCAGGAGACCACGCGTGTTCTCACGCAGGCCGCCATGGAAGGTAAGAGCGACCCGCTGCTGGGGCTCAAGGAGAACGTGATCATCGGTAAGCTCATCCCGGCCGGCACCGGCCTGGACCGCTACACGAAGGTCACCGTTGAGCCTACTGAGGAAGCCAAAGCGAACCTGTTCACTGGTCCGAGCGCCTTCAGCGACTTTGACTACGCAGGCGTTGACGGTGGCTTGAGCCCTGAGTTCCATGCCATCCCGCTGGATGACTACGACATGGGGTCTTCGAACGATTTCCGCTAGGAAGCTCTAAATAGTAAGGCGTAAAGGGGCCCGGACTGCAGAGTCCGGGCCCCTTTACCAGGCTGTAAGGGTGCGGGTCGGCAATCTGGTAGACTGGTCGGGAATTGTTTGTGGCAGTGGATTGGCGTCTATTCGACGTATCTCCGGGTTGTAGGGAACTTGTACAACGAATGCCACATTTTTGCACGCCTACGGTCGTTTTTGCTCGTGTCCTTCAGAGGCACGCCAATCGACTGACAAGCTCCGTTTGCTGCAATCGGCTCCGGCCGGCGGTGGCGCGCGGAGTCAGCAGAGATCTGATCTCAAGACAACATACGGAGAACTGAGAAGTGCCTACCATTAACCAGCTGGTCCGTAAGGGCCGGTCACCGAAGGTCTCCAAGACCAAGGCGCCCGCACTGAAGGGTAGCCCCATGAAGCGCGGCGTCTGCACCCGCGTCTACACCACCACCCCGAAGAAGCCGAACTCGGCTCTCCGGAAGGTTGCGCGCGTTCGCCTCAACGGCGGCATCGAGGTAACCGCATACATTCCCGGTGTAGGTCACAACCTCCAGGAGCACTCCATCGTGCTGGTGCGCGGTGGTCGTGTGAAGGACCTTCCCGGTGTCCGCTACAAGATCGTCCGTGGCGCACTGGATACCCAGGGCGTGAAGAACCGCAAGCAGGCTCGCAGCCGCTACGGCGCAAAGATGGAGAAGAAGTAATATGCCTCGTAAGGGCCCGGCCCCGAAGCGGCCGCTCGTTGTAGATCCCGTTTACGGTTCACCACTGGTCACGCAGCTGATCAACAAGGTACTCGTCGACGGCAAGAAGTCCACCGCTGAGCGCATCGTCTACGGCGCGCTTGAAGGCGCCCGTACCAAGTCGGGCGGTGACCCCGTTGCGGCCCTCAAGAAGGCGATGGACAACGTCAAGCCGAGCCTCGAGGTTCGCTCCCGTCGCGTCGGTGGTGCAACCTACCAGGTGCCCGTCGAGGTCAAGCCGGGCCGTTCCACGGCTCTGGCTCTCCGCTGGCTGGTCGGCTACTCGAAGGCTCGCCGCGAGAAGACCATGACCGAGCGCCTCCAGAACGAGATCCTCGATGCTTCGAACGGTCTGGGCGCCGCTGTGAAGCGCCGCGAAGACACGCACAAGATGGCCGAGTCCAACAAGGCCTTCGCTCACTACCGCTGGTAATCGCGCTGCCGGTCCTGATCCCGCTCCGGCGGCGTGAAGGACCGGCGGTCCAGTAGAACTCCACCTTAGAAAAGGGAGACACCGTGGCACAGGACGTGCTTACTGACCTCAACAAGGTCCGCAACATCGGCATCATGGCCCACATTGATGCCGGCAAGACCACCACTACCGAGCGCATCCTGTTCTACACGGGTGTAAACCACAAGATCGGTGAGACGCACGACGGCGCCTCGACGACTGACTGGATGGAACAGGAAAAGGAACGCGGCATCACCATCACCAGCGCCGCGGTGACTTGCTTCTGGGAACAGAACCAGATCAACATCATTGACACACCCGGCCACGTTGACTTCACCGTCGAGGTTGAGCGCTCACTGCGCGTCCTTGACGGCGCCGTTGCCGTATTTGACGGCAAAGAAGGCGTAGAGCCCCAGTCCGAGACGGTATGGCGCCAGGCCGACAAGTACGAAGTTCCCCGCATTTGCTTCGTCAACAAGATGGACAAGCTGGGCGCTGACTTCTACTTCACGGTTGACACCATCATCAGCCGCCTTGGTGCGAAGCCGTTGGTCATGCAGCTGCCGATCGGTGCCGAGAACGACTTCGTAGGCGTCATCGACCTGCTCTACATGCGCGCACTCGTGTGGCCTGGTGACTCCAAGGGTGATGTAACCATGGGCGCCAAGTACGAGATCCAGGAAATTCCTGCTGACCTCCAGGCAAAGGCTGAAGAGTACCGCGCAGCCTTGGTCGAAGCTGTTGCTGAATCTTCGGATGAACTGATGAACAAGTTCCTCGAGGGCGAAGAGCCCACCATCGAGGAGCTGAAGGCCGGCATCCGCAAGATGACCATCAACTCGGAGATCTACCCGGTTCTCTGTGGCTCCGCATTCAAGAACCGTGGTGTGCAGCCGATGCTCGATGCCGTCATCGACTACCTGCCTTCCCCGCTGGACGTTCCGCCGATGGTTGGACACGACCCACGCAACGATGAGACCGAGCTGACGCGTAAGCCGAGCACCGAAGAGCCGTTCTCGGCTCTTGCGTTCAAGGTTGCGACTCACCCGTTCTTCGGACAGCTGACGTTCATCCGGGTCTACTCGGGGCACGT
This sequence comes from Arthrobacter tecti, assembly GCF_054511355.1. Classification (NCBI taxonomy): domain Bacteria; kingdom Bacillati; phylum Actinomycetota; class Actinomycetes; order Micrococcales; family Micrococcaceae; genus Arthrobacter; species Arthrobacter tecti. Next base: position 57,735 of record NZ_JBTNCT010000011.1, on the reverse strand, counting down.
CACCGCAGGCACCGGCGTGGTCAACTCCACCAAGGGCAAGAAGGAACGCATCGGAAAGCTCTTCCAGATGCACGCCAACAAGGAAATCCCCGTGGATGAAGCCTTCGCGGGCCACATCTACGCGGCTATCGGGCTGAAGGACACCACTACCGGTGACACCCTGTCCGACTCCTCGAACCAGATTGTCCTTGAGTCGATGAGCTTCCCGGAGCCCGTTATCTCGGTTGCGATCGAGCCGAAGACCAAGGGTGACCAGGAAAAGCTTTCGACTGCCATCCAGAAGCTCTCGGCTGAGGATCCGACTTTCCAGGTTTCCCTCAACGAGGACACCGGCCAGACGATCATCGCCGGAATGGGCGAGCTCCACCTGGACATCCTGGTCGACCGCATGCGCCGTGAGTTCAAGGTCGAAGCTAACGTCGGCAAGCCGCAGGTTGCGTACCGCGAGACCATCCGCGGTACGGTGCAGAAGCACGATTACACCCACAAGAAGCAAACGGGTGGATCCGGGCAGTTCGCGAAGATCCAGATCAAGATCGAGCCGATGGACACCGCCGAGGGCGAGCTGTACGCATTCGAGAACAAGGTCACTGGTGGCCGTGTTCCGCGTGAGTACATTCCGAGCGTCGACGCCGGTATCCAGGACGCGCTTAACGACGGCATCCTGGCCGGGTACCCGGTGGTCGGCATCAAGGCAACGCTGCTTGACGGCGCTTACCACGATGTTGACTCCTCCGAAATGGCGTTCAAGATCGCTGGTCGCATGGCGTTCAAGGAAGCTGCCCGCATGGCGAAGCCCGTACTGCTCGAACCGCTGATGGAGGTGGAAGTCCGCACGCCTGAGGAATACATGGGTGATGTGATTGGCGACCTGAACTCCCGCCGCGGTCAGATGCAGTCCATGGAGGATGCAAGCGGTGTGAAGGTCATCCGTGCCCATGTGCCGCTGTCCGGCATGTTCGGGTACATCGGTGACCTGCGTTCAAAGACCCAGGGTCGTGCCGTCTACTCGATGCAGTTCGACAGCTACTCGGAGGTCCCGAAGGCAGTAGCCGACGAGATCATTCAGAAGACCCGCGGAGAGTAACCGAAGGCTCCCCTCGGTAGACGGGAGCCGAACGCCGGTGGGCGGACACTTGCTGACAAGGTCTGCCCACCGCGCGCAGCGCAATGGATTCATCCTTTGAATCAGGCGCAAAACAGCAATTTCACCAAAGTAAAAGCCCCCAGTAGACTTGCATGAGTTTCAGCCGCGAAAAGCGTGGCTGGGGAGTAAGTCTTCTAAAAACGTTCTAGGAGGAACCCGTGGCGAAGGCAAAGTTCGAGCGGACTAAGCCGCACGTTAACATCGGCACCATCGGTCACGTTGACCATGGAAAGACGACGTTGACGGCTGCCATTTCCAAGGTGCTTTACGACAAGTACCCCACACTCAACGAGGCCCGTGACTTCGCGTCGATTGACTCGGCTCCCGAGGAGAAGCAGCGCGGTATCACGATCAACATCTCGCACGTTGAGTACCAGACCGAGAAGCGCCACTACGCACACGTAGATGCTCCCGGTCACGCTGACTACATCAAGAACATGATCACCGGTGCTGCTCAGATGGATGGTGCAATCCTTGTTGTTGCCGCCACTGACGGTCCGATGGCTCAGACCCGCGAGCATGTTCTGCTCGCCCGCCAGGTTGGTGTTCCCTACCTGCTGGTCGCGCTGAACAAGTCCGACATGGTTGATGACGAGGAACTGCTTGACCTCGTCGAAATGGAAGTTCGTGAGCTGCTCAGCTCGCAGGGCTTCGACGGCGATGAAGCACCCGTTGTGCGCGTCTCGGGCCTGAAGGCTCTGGAAGGCGACGCCGAGTGGGTCAAGTCCGTTGAGGAACTGATGGAAGCTGTAGACAACAGCGTTCCGGATCCGGTTCGCGACAAGGACAAGCCGTTCCTCATGCCTGTCGAGGACGTCTTCACGATCACCGGTCGTGGAACCGTTGTCACCGGCCGTGCGGAGCGCGGTACCCTCGCCATCAACTCCGAGGTCGAGATCGTCGGCATCCGCCCGATCCAGAAGACCACGGTCACTGGTATCGAGATGTTCCACAAGCAGCTCGACGAGGCATGGGCCGGCGAGAACTGTGGTCTGCTGCTGCGCGGTATCAAGCGCGAAGATGTAGAGCGTGGCCAGGTCATCGTGAAGCCGGGTTCGATCACCCCTCACACGGACTTCGAGGCGAACGTCTACATTCTGGCCAAGGATGAGGGCGGTCGTCACAACCCGTTCTACTCCAACTACCGTCCGCAGTTCTACTTCCGTACCACGGACGTGACCGGCGTCATCACCCTTCCCGAGGGCACTGAAATGGTCATGCCTGGCGACAACACTGAGATGACCGTCGAGCTCATCCAGCCGATCGCTATGGAAGAGGGCCTCGGCTTCGCTATCCGCGAAGGCGGCCGCACCGTTGGATCAGGTCGCGTTACCAAGATCATCAAGTAGTAGCTTCACCAGTACTGCTTAACAGAAAGCCCCGCTGCGTCATCGCAGCGGGGCTTTCGCATTCTTTGCACGTGAGGTTCATAGAGTGGTCCAATGCAGATCTATTCGGACTACCAGGTTCAGCGCGCGCCAGATCCTTGCCGACGTGCTGGCGGTCATTATTCTCGTGTTCGTTGTTCTTCTTGCCAGGGCGGCCGTGGTAGCTGTGACCGCCTTCGCCGAGTTTGGACGCGGCATGGAGGAAGCGGGGGGTGGGCTTCCGGAATACGATGGACGACGCGGCGGTCCGGATCGGCGGAGTGCCGATTATCGGTGAGCAGGTCAGCGCCCCGTTCCGGGAAGCTGCTGAAGCCGGGGCCTTCCTGGTCAGCGCCGGTCAGGATCAGCAGGGCGCAGTAGCGTTGGCGGCCTCAGTGGTGGGTTGGGAAACTGGCGCAGGGGAGACTCGGCAACAGTCTTTGCGCTGTCGGAACTAGCTGCCCGCCGGGTAGGAGTTAAGGGCAGATAGGGTGTGCACGGCGTGTCGGAGAGAGGCCGTAAGGCCTGATTCGCAATGTGTTGCATAATCTGGCAGACTGGGTGAGTTGTTCAAGCGCCTGTGCGCGCGGTTTGAGACTTAGTCCCGGTCAGGATAATGCCTGGCGCAGGGTCGTGTACGCCGCGGAAGCTGGCCCAAATATAACCCACCCCAATCGTGAATGCCGGGATCGCTGCGGACTTTTTTTGCAGAGGATGCGCGACACGCCCGAGCGCGGGGGTCGGAGCCTCGACAGGGTGAGGAACCCGGAATCGTCCGGATTCAGCTTGTTGGAGGAGCGTCAAAACAACGGGCGCATACGTACGTACGCACTTGAGAGCGTCACCGGTTCGGTGGTGTTCTTCATGAAGAGAGAGAGTCGAGACGCCATGGCGGGACAAAAAATCCGCATCCGGCTGAAGTCGTATGACCACGAGGTCATTGACGTTTCAGCTCGGAAGATCGTTGAGACGGTGACGCGCGCAGGCGCGACGGTGGTTGGCCCAGTGCCGCTGCCTACGGAGAAGAACGTTTACTGCGTTATCCGGTCGCCGCACAAGTACAAGGACAGCCGCGAGCACTTTGAGATGCGCACGCACAAGCGTCTGATCGACATCATTGACCCCACGCCCAAGGCAGTCGATTCGCTTATGCGCCTCGACCTGCCCGCGGACGTGAACATCGAGATCAAGCTGTAGGGGAGGGGAGATAACTATGTCTACTTCGCTTACGCGCCAGGTCAAGGGTCTCCTTGCCATCAAGCTCGGCATGACCCAGGTCTGGGACGAGAACAACCGCCTCGTACCCGTTACCGTCCTGCAGGCCGACTCCAACGTCATCACCCAGCTGCGTTCGGCTGACGTTGACGGCTACAGCGCTGTGCAGATCGGCTTCGGCCAGATCGACCCGCGCAAGGTAACCAAGCCGCTCGCCGGCCACTTCGAGAAGGCCGGCGTTACGCCGCGCCGTCACGTCGTTGAACTGCGTACCTCTGATGCGGACGGCTACTCGCTGGGCCAGGAACTCTCCGTTGAGCTGTTCGAAGCCGGCCAGCAGGTCGACGTCGTCGGCAAGACCAAGGGTAAGGGCTTCGCAGGCGTCATGAAGCGCCACGGGTTCTCCGGTGTCGGTGCCTCGCATGGTGCGCACAAGAACCACCGCAAGCCGGGTTCGATCGGTGGAGCATCCACCCCTAGCCGCGTCTTCCGTGGAATGAAAATGGCTGGCCGCATGGGCGCCGTTCGCCAGACCACACTGAACCTCACCGTTCATGCCGTGGACGCCGAGAAGTCGCTGCTGCTGATCAAGGGCGCTGTTCCCGGCGCCCGCGGACAGGTCGTACTCGTACGCACCGCCGTGAAGGGAGCATAGCTAAATGGCTACCAAGACCGCTGCGAAGAATACTTCGAGCACCGTGAATGTTGATCTCCCCGCTGAGATCTTCGACGTTCAGACCAACGTGCCGCTGCTGCACCAGGTCGTCGTTGCGCAGCTCGCTGCTGCCCGTCAGGGTACGCACAAGACCAAGACCCGCGCCGAGGTCAGCGGAGCCGGCCGCAAGCCGTTCAAGCAGAAGGGTACTGGCCGCGCACGCCAGGGCTCGATCCGCGCCCCGCACATGACCGGTGGTGGCGTTGTTCACGGACCCACGCCGCGTGACTACAGCCAGCGCACCCCGAAGAAGATGAAGGCCGCCGCACTGCGGGGCGCACTGTCTGATCGGGCACGCAACGGCCGTATCCACGTGATCGACTCGCTGGTTTCCGGTGACAAGCCGTCCACCAAGGGCGCGCTGTCGACGCTTCGGGGGATCTCCGAGCGAGCAAGCCTGCTGGTCGTCATCGAGCGTTCCAACGATGTTGCCGCCCTCTCGGTGCGCAACCTCGCCGAGGTTCACACGATCTACGTGGACCAGCTCAACACCTACGACGTGCTCGTGTCTGACGACGTGATCTTCACGAAGGCTGCCTACGAGGTTTTCGTTGGATCGCAGGCTGGCGCCGCGTCTGACACCACAACTGAGGAGGACGCCAAGTGAGTGGCTCCATCGCAAAGGATCCTCGCGACGTCGTCATCGCACCCGTCGTGTCGGAGAAGAGCTACGGACTGATCGACGAAGGCAAATACACCTTCCTGGTCGACCCGCGCTCCAACAAGACAGAGATCAAGCTGGCCGTGGAGAAGATTTTCTCCGTCAAGGTCGACTCGATCAACACCATCAACCGTGCAGGGAAGCGCAAGCGCACCCGCTTTGGATGGGGACAGCGCAAGGACACCAAGCGCGCGATCGTCACCCTCAAAGAAGGCACGATCGACATCTTCGGCGGTCCGCTCGGCTAGAGCGGAGACCACTTTAACGAGGAACTGAAAAATGGCAATCCGTAAATACAAGCCGACAACCCCGGGCCGTCGCGGCTCGAGCGTTGCCGACTTTGCAGAAATCACACGGTCGACGCCGGAGAAATCCCTGGTGCGTCCGCTCCCCAAAAAGGGCGGCCGTAACAACACCGGCAAGATCACCACCCGCCATAAGGGTGGTGGACACAAGCGTCAGTACCGTCTTATCGACTTCCGTCGCCATGACAAGGACGGCGTCAACGCCCGCGTCGCAGAGATCGAATATGATCCCAACCGCACCGCGCGCATTGCACTCCTGCACTACGTGGATGGCACGAAGCGCTACATCATCGCGCCGAACAAGCTCAAGCAGGGCGACTTCGTTGAGGCCGGCCCCGCTGCCGACATCAAGCCCGGCAATAACCTGCCGATGCGCAACATCCCCGTTGGTACGGTCATCCACGCTGTGGAACTGCGGCCCGGTGGCGGTGCGAAGATGGCACGCTCCGCTGGTGCTTCGGTCCAGCTGGTCGCCAAGGAGGGCCGCTTCGCGCAGCTTCGCCTGCCGTCCGGTGAAATCCGCAACGTCGATGTGCGCTGCCGCGCCACCATCGGCGAAGTCGGCAATGCCGAGCAGTCGAACATCAACTGGGGCAAGGCAGGCCGCATGCGCTGGAAGGGCGTTCGCCCGACCGTCCGCGGTGTTGCGATGAACCCTGTTGATCACCCGCACGGTGGTGGTGAAGGGAAGACCTCCGGTGGTCGTCACCCGGTCAACCCGAACGGTAAGGCCGAGGGCCGTACCCGCCGCCCCAACAAAGAAAGCGACTCGCTCATTGTGCGTCGCCGTCGTTCCGGCAAGAACAAGCGATAGGAGCCTGGAAACATGCCACGCAGCCTGAAGAAAGGCCCCTTCGTCGATCAGCACTTGTTCGTGAAGGTGGACCGAGAGAACGAGAAGGGCACCAAGAACGTCATCAAGACCTGGTCCCGCCGTTCGATGATCATCCCCGACATGCTCGGCCACACGATCGCCGTGCACGACGGGCGCAAGCACATTCCGGTGTTTGTCACCGAGTCGATGGTCGGGCACAAGCTCGGCGAATTCGCTCCCACGCGGACATTCCGCGGCCATGTGAAGGACGACCGCAAGGGCAAGCGCCGCTAAGGCGCCTGTTCCTACGGCTAAGACGAGAGAAGGAAAGCAATGGAAGCCAAGGCTATTGCGCGTCATCTGCGCGTAACGCCTATGAAGGCCCGGCGCGTCGTCAACCTTGTTCGTGGTAAGCAAGCGAATGAGGCTCTGGCAATCCTGAAGTTTGCCCCCCAGGCAGCTTCGGAGCCGGTATTCAAGGTAGTTCAGTCGGCAGTTGCCAACGCACGCGTCCTGGCGGACCGTGACGGCGTTGCATTCGACGAAGGCGACCTCATCATCAGCGAAGCATACGTCGATGAAGGCCCCACGATGAAGCGGTTCCAGCCGCGAGCCCAGGGCCGCGCGTTCCGCATCAACAAGCGGACCAGCCACGTCACAGTTGTTGTCGCTACCCCTGAGAAAGTGGAGGACCGCTAAGTGGGACAGAAAGTAAACCCGCACGGGTTCCGACTCGGCATCACCACTGACCACAGGTCACACTGGTTTGCTGACAGCAACAAGCCTGGCCAGCGCTACAAGGACTTCGTTCGCGAGGACATCAAGATCCGTCAGCTGATGTCGACTGGCATGGACCGCGCCGGCATCGCCAAGGTTGAGATTGAGCGCACCCGTGACCGCGTTCGTGTGGATATCCACACGGCCCGTCCCGGGATCGTCATCGGCCGCCGCGGCGCCGAGGCGGACCGCATCCGTGGCGAGCTCGAGAAGTTGACCGGTAAGCAGGTGCAGCTGAACATCCTCGAGGTGAAGAACCCCGAGGTCGAGGCGCAGCTGGTAGCGCAGGGAATCGCTGAGCAGCTTTCTTCCCGCGTGGCATTCCGCCGTGCAATGAAGAAGGCCATGCAGTCGGCGCAGCGCGCAGGTGCCAAGGGCATCCGTGTACAGTGCTCCGGCCGCCTCGGCGGCGCGGAGATGAGCCGTTCGGAGTTCTACCGCGAAGGCCGTGTGCCCCTGCACACCCTGCGCGCGAACATCGACTACGGCTTCTTCGAGGCCAAGACCACCTTCGGCCGTATCGGCGTGAAGGTCTGGATCTACAAGGGCGATGTCACCGCCAAGGAACTCGCTGCCCAGGCAGCTGCTGCGCCGTCGCGTGGACGTGGCGGAGACCGCCCCGGCCGCGGCCCGGCCGGCGCCGACCGTGGTGACCGCCGTCGTCGTAGTGCCGATCGCGGCAACTCCGGCCAGGGTGAGGCTAACGCCGCTCCCGCCGAGTCCGCACCGGCTGAGTCCGCTGCTGCAGCGGAAGGAGGACAGGCTTAAATGCTTATCCCACGTCGAGTAAAGTTCCGTAAGCAGCACCACCCGGGTCGCTCGGGCGCTGCTACCGGCGGCACGCAGGTCAGTTTCGGCGAGTGGGGTATCCAGGCTCTGAGCCCGGCATACGTCACGAACCGCCAGATTGAATCAGCGCGTATCGCAATGACCCGCCACATCAAGCGTGGCGGCAAGGTCTGGATCAACATCTACCCGGACCGTCCGTTGACCAAGAAGCCTGCCGAAACCCGTATGGGTTCCGGTAAGGGTTCCCCTGAGTGGTGGGTGGCCAACGTCAAGCCCGGCCGTGTTCTTTTCGAACTTTCCGGTGTCAATGAAGAGGTAGCTCGCGAGGCACTGCGCCTGGCGATCCACAAGCTGCCGTTGAAGGCACGTATCGTGCGTCGTGAGGGTGGTGAATAGTCATGGCACTCGGTTCAAAGGAACTGGCAACCGACCAGCTGGATGGGTTCGATAGGGACCGTCTGGTGGAAGAACTTGCCAAGGCTAAGGAAGAGCTGTTCAACCTGCGCTTCCAGTCGGCCACCGGTCAGCTTGAGAATCACGGACGCCTGCGCGCTGTGAAGCGGGACATCGCCCGCATCTACACCGTGCTGCGTGAGCGCGAACTGGGAATTCGGCCTGACGTCGTTGTCCCGGTAGAAGAAGCAAAGACCGAAAAGGCCGGCAAGAAATCCAAGAAGGCCTCCACGAAGGACGAAAAGTCCGTGGAAACACAGGCTTCTGAGGAGGATGCCAAATGAGTGAAGAGAAGAACGGTACCGTCGCGGCTGCGACCCGCGGTTACCGCAAGACCCGGCGCGGCTACGTCGTCTCCGACAAGATGGAGAAGACCATCGTTGTCGAGGTTGAAGACCGCGTGAAGCACGCCCTGTATGGCAAGGTCCTCCGTCGTACCTCGAAGGTTAAGGTGCACGATGAGCAGAACACCGCCGGCATCGGCGACATGGTTCTGATCAGTGAAACCCGCCCCCTGTCCGCCACCAAGCGGTGGCGTCTGGTGGAGATTCTCGAGAAGGCCAAGTAAAGGCTCATCAGTTCAGCGTGGCGGCCCCCCGTTTCTTCGGAAGCGGGGGGCCGCTGCGTATCGTGCGAACGGTGCCCTCCGTCTGCTGGTGAAGATGGGCCCGCGAAACGTGTTAGGATATTGAGTTTGTATGGCGCCGTCTGTGCTCAGTTCATGTGCACGGCATGATGCGCCGTCATGAAAACCTCGTAAACAATCGTGCTCCGGCATAGTACTTCCCTGCGCTCTGTGTGTCCTGGGAAGTAAATGTTTTGGGCACGGGCGTTTAGGCCTTCACTGGCAAAATCCAGGTAGGCCCAGAGACACCCCGATCAATCGTTCCGCAAGGCTCATTCCGTACGCAGTATTTCGGCCTGAGAACCAGCGCGACGCAAGGAGTAGATAGTGATTCAGCAGGAGTCGCGACTGAAGGTCGCCGACAACACGGGTGCTAAGGAAATTCTTACCATTCGTGTTCTCGGCGGATCCGGCCGTCGCTACGCAGGTATTGGTGACGTCATCGTCGCCACCGTAAAGGACGCAATCCCTGGCGGGAACGTCAAGAAGGGCGATGTGGTCAAGGCCGTCATCGTCCGCACCAAGAAGGAACGCCGCCGCGCGGATGGTTCCTACATCAAGTTCGACGAGAACGCAGCCGTAATCCTCAAGGGCGACGGCGACCCTCGCGGAACCCGTATCTTCGGCCCAGTCGGTCGCGAACTTCGCGACAAGCGCTTCATGAAGATCATCTCACTGGCCCCGGAGGTGCTGTAGTCATGGCTCAGACCCGATCGAAGTTGAAGATCAAGAAGGGCGATCTGGTTCAGGTCATCACCGGTTCCAAGCAGGACCGCGGCGGAGACCGCGGCAAGCAGGGCAAGGTTCTCAAGGTGTTCCCCGAGAGTAACCGCGTGCTGGTTGAGGGAATCAATCGGATCACGAAGCACACCAAGGTCGGACAGTCGCAGCGCGGCACCAAGACCGGTGGCATCGAGACTGTTGAAGCCTCCATCCACATCAGCAATGTTGCAGTCGTAGACCCGGAGACCAAGAAGCCCACCCGCGTCGGCTACCGCACCGAAACAGTGGAGCGGGATGGTCGTGAGCGCACGGTCCGTATCCGCGTCGCCAAGGCATCAGGGAAGGATCTCTAATGACTACTGAAGCCGTAGAAACCAAGACCGCCCCGCGCCTGAAGACCCGCTACGCGTCCGAGATCAAGTCGACGCTGCTTGAAGAGTTCAGCTACAGCAACGTCAACCAGGTTCCCCGGCTCGTCAAGGTCGTCGTGAACATGGGCGTCGGAGATGCTGCAAAGGACTCCAAGCTCATCGACGGTGCGGTCCGCGACCTCACCCAGATCACCGGTCAGAAGCCGCAGGTCACCAAGGCCCGCAAGTCGATCGCTCAGTTCAAGCTTCGCGAGGGTATGCCGATCGGCGCCCACGCGACCCTGCGCGGAGACCGCATGTGGGAATTCGTTGATCGCCTGGTATCCCTGGCGCTGCCCCGTATCCGCGACTTCCGCGGACTCAACGGCCGCCAGTTCGACGGCAACGGCAACTACACCTTCGGCCTCACGGAGCAGTCCATGTTCCACGAGATCGACCAGGACAAGATCGACCGTGTCCGCGGTATGGACATCACTGTTGTCACCACCGCCAAGACCGACGACGAAGGCCGCGCCCTGCTCAAGGCGCTCGGTTTCCCGTTCAAATCCGAAGACTAATTCAACTACGTTCCAGGTCCGCTCCCGCGGGCGCGTCAGCTCAGCTTGCACGCCACCGGAAACCGGAAACCGTTACGAGGAAGGGCTAGAGCCCAATGACAATGACAGATCCAGTTGCAGACATGCTCACGCGTCTCCGCAACGCCAACTCGGCATACCACGACACCGTGTCCATGCCATACAGCAAGCTGAAGGCACGTGTAGCCGACATCCTGAAGGCCGAAGGCTACATCGCCGGCTGGAAGGAAGAGGAAGCCGAAGTGGGCAAGAAGCTCACTATCGACCTCAAGTTCGGACCAGACCGTCAGCGTTCGATTGCGGGCATCCGGCGCATTTCGAAGCCGGGCCTGCGTGTATACGCAAAGTCCACCAACCTGCCGCACGTACTGGGCGGGCTGGGCATTGCCATCCTGTCCACGTCCTCCGGTCTTCTTACCGACCGTCAGGCAGCCAAGAAGGGTGTAGGTGGGGAAGTCCTCGCCTACGTCTGGTAGCGGGAAAGGGAAAGAGAAAAATGTCACGTATTGGACGTCTCCCCATCACCGTGCCTGCGGGCGTCGAGGTAAAGGTTGACGGCAGCCTCGTCTCAGTCAAGGGATCCAAGGGCGAACTGAGCCACACTGTGGCCAGCCCCATCCAGGTATCGCTTGATGAGAGCACGATCACCGTCTCCCGCCCGAATGACGAGCGCGAATCGCGGTCGCTGCACGGCCTGACCCGCACCCTGATCTCCAACATGATCATGGGTGTGACTGAGGGTTACAAGAAGAACCTCGAGATTGTCGGCACCGGTTACCGCGTGCAGGCGAAGGGTTCAGACCTGGAGTTCGCACTGGGCTACAGCCACCCCGTGGCTGTCAAGGCACCCGAGGGCATCACGCTCACCGTGGAAGGCCCCACCAAGCTCTCCGTCTCCGGCATCAACAAGCAGCAGGTCGGCGAAGTCGCTGCTAATATCCGCAAGCTGCGGCGCCCGGATCCCTATAAGGGTAAGGGCATCCGTTACGCCGGCGAGGTTATCCGCCGCAAGGTCGGAAAGGCTGGTAAGTAACCATGGCACTGAGCATCAACAAGAAGCGCAGCTCAAAGAGCAAGTCCGCACAGCGCGGACGCCGGCACCTTCGGGTCCGCAAGCGCATCACCGGTACCGCTGTTCGTCCGCGTCTGGTCGTCAACCGTTCCGCACGGCACGTATTCGTGCAGGTTGTGGACGACACGAAGGGCGTCACCGTTGCATCGGCATCGACCCTCGAGGCCGACCTTCGGGCGTTCGAAGGGGACAAGACCGCCAAAGCCAAGCGCGTTGGCGAACTGGTCGCTGAGCGGGCGAAGGCAGCCGGTATCGAGGCAGTCGTTTTCGACCGTGGTGGCAACAAGTACCACGGCCGGATTGCCGCAATCGCAGACGGCGCACGCGAAGGTGGGCTGGCACTGTGACCGAGCAAAACAACGCAAAGGAAGCTTCATTGAATACAGCAAAGGCTGACCAGCCTGCGACTGTTGCTCCCGCAGCCGAGTCCACTGAGACTGCGTCCAACACCGACGACCGCCGCGGCGGCCGTCGGGGTGAGCGCGGTGGCCGTGACGGTGGCCGTGGAGGTCGTGACGGTGGCCGTGGAGGCCGCGACGGCGGCCGGGGCGACGACAAGGACAAGTTCGTAGAACGGGTCGTGTCGATCAACCGTGTGGCCAAGGTCGTCAAGGGCGGCCGACGTTTCAGCTTCACCGCTCTCGTTGTTGTCGGTGACGGCAACGGGATGGTCGGCGTGGGCTACGGGAAGGCCAAGGAAGTACCTTCGGCTATCTCCAAGGCAGTCGAGGAAGCCAAGAAGTCCTTCTTCAAGGTTCCGCGCATCGGCGGCACCGTGCCACACCTGGTACAGGGTGAGGCCGCTGCCGGCGTCGTCCTCCTTCGCCCCGCGTCTCCCGGTACCGGCGTTATTGCCGGTGGTCCGGTGCGCGCGGTGCTTGAGTGCGTGGGTATCCACGACGTCCTGTCGAAGTCGCTGGGATCCTCCAACGCCATCAACATTGTTCACGCAACCGTTGACGCGCTGAAGCGGCTCGAAGAGCCCCAGGCTGTGGCTGCACGCCGCGGACTCCCGCTGGACGAGGTTGCCTCCACATCGATGCTGCGCGCTATGCAGGATCAGAAGGCAGGTGCGTAATGGCAACTCCGAAGCGTCTGGTTGCCAGCTCCGCAAAGCTGGAAATCACACAGATCAAGTCCGTCATCGGCGGTAAGCAGAACCAGCGGGACACCCTTCGCTCACTCGGCCTGAAGCGGATCGGACACACCGTTGTCCGCGATGCTGACGCCGTGACGGTCGGCATGGTCAACACGGTTCCGCACCTCGTGAAGGTTGAGGAGGCCAAATAATGGCAGAGAAGAAGACGGTGGAGGAATCCACCGAAAAGAAGCCGGCGCGCAAGAAGCCGGCCGCCAAGGCGGCGGCGACGCAGGAGAGCACCGAAAGTGCACCCCGCGTGCACTCGCTGAAGGTTCACCACCTTCGTCCCGCCCCGGGAGCAAAGACTGCCAGGACCCGCGTTGGTCGTGGTGAAGGCTCGAAGGGTAAGACCGCGGGTCGCGGTACCAAGGGCACCAAGGCGCGGTATCAGGTCAAGGCAGGCTTTGCCGGTGGCCAGCTTCCGCTGCACATGCGCCTGCCGAAGCTGCGCGGCTTCAAGAACCCGTTCCGTGTTGAATACCAGGTAGTCAACCTGGAGCGTCTGAACGAGCTCTACCCTGAAGGCGGAGAGGTGTCCGTGGACAGCCTGATCGCCAAGGGCGCAGTTCGCAAGAACCAGCTCGTGAAGGTTCTCGGAACCGGCGATCTTTCGGTCAAGGTGGACGTCAAGGTACATGCCGTATCGTCCAGCGCTGCCGAGAAGATCACCGCCGCCGGCGGCACGGTCTCCGCGCTCTAGTTTTCAGCCGTTGCTCCTCTGCCGCAGCCGGCAACTGCGCTGCGGTGGGGGAAGCCGACTGTGATCTAGCTCATGAAGCAACTAGACTCTTGGTGGGCCGGGATCTCCGGTCCACCAAGAGTTTGTTTCGTTTAACCGGCTTATCAAGGCCCCAGGTTCTTTTGTGCCTGGTTCCAACCGTTAGACTCGGTTGGTGTGAATTGCCCGTGAAGGGCCACTATGACTCAATCAGGAGGACGCTTGCTTAGCGCTATTGGCCGGGCTTTCCGGACGCCAGACTTGCGGCGCAAGCTGTTGTTCACGCTGGGGATCATCACCATCTTCCGCCTGGGGGCCTTTATCCCAGCACCTGGTGTCGATTACGGCAATGTTCAACAGTGCTTGTCGCTCGGCAATACAGAGGGCGGCCTCTACCAGTTCGTCAACCTCTTCAGCGGCGGCGCCCTGCTGCAGGTTTCAGTTTTCGCCCTCGGGATCATGCCGTATATCACGGCCAGCATTATCACGCAGTTGCTGCGCGTGGTCATTCCCCGCTTCCAGGAACTTCACCAGGAGGGCGCGCAGGGCCAGGCGAAGCTGACCCAGTACACCCGGTACCTTACGATCGCCCTCGGCCTTCTGAACGCTACGACGCTGGTGTCGCTTGCGCGTTCGGGAGCGCTGCTTGGCAATTGCCCTGTGCCGATCATTCCGGATGACAGCCTCATGACGATCATCCTGTTGATCATCACGCTGACCGCAGGTACCGGCCTCATCATGTGGATGGGCGAGCTGATCACCGAGAGGGGGGTCGGTAACGGCATGTCCCTGCTCATCTTCACGGCTATCGCCGCGGGCTTCCCGACGTCCTTGGGTGAGATTCTTCGCACCCAGGGCTGGAACGTGTTCCTTGGAGTGCTGGCTATCGGCATCCTTGTGGTCATGCTTGTGATCTTCGTGGAGCAGTCGCAACGGCGTATCCCGGTCCAGTATGCAAAGCGCATGGTCGGCCGCAGGACACTGGGCGGCAGCAGCACCTACATTCCGATTAAGGTGAACATGGCTGGCGTCATTCCGGTGATCTTCGCTTCGTCGATGTTGTATCTGCCCTCGCTCATCGCCCAGTTCAACACACCGACGGACGGAGAAACTCCGCCTCCTGAGTGGGTCAATTGGATCACCACGTACCTGACAACCGGCGACCACCCGCTGTACATGGCTCTCTATTTCGGCATGATCGTGTTCTTCACGTACTTCTACGTGGCGATCACCTTCAACCCGGAGGAAGTCTCCGAGAACATGAAGAAGTACGGCGGTTTCATCCCGGGCATCCGCGCGGGCCGGCCAACCGCCGAGTATCTGCAGTATGTGCTCTCCCGCATCACTTTGCCGGGCGCGCTCTATCTTGGTTTTGTGGCGCTCATTCCGCTGATCGCTCTGGTCGCCATCAACGCGAACCAGAACTTCCCGTTCGGCGGTACCTCCATCCTCATCATGGTGGGCGTAGGTCTTGAGACGGTGAAGCAGATCGATGCGCAGCTTCAGCAGCGCCATTACGAAGGGCTATTGCGATGACACGGATGCTCATTATCGGACCCCCTGGCTCTGGCAAGGGCACGCAGGCCTCCCGTATCTCGGAACGCCTCGGCGTGGTTGCTATCTCCACTGGTGACATCTTCCGCGAGAACGTCAAGAACGAAACACCACTGGGCGTTGAAGCCAAGAAGTACATGGACGCCGGTGACTTCGTTCCGGACAGTGTCACCAACAGCATGGTCCGCGCCCGCCTCACCGAAGACGACGTTCAGGACGGCTTCCTGCTCGACGGCTACCCCCGAACGGCTGCCCAGGTAACCGAGCTGGATGACATCCTGCAGGAGAATGACTTGACTCTGGATGTCGTACTGCAGCTCACGGCGGATGACGAGGAACTGGTTCGCCGCCTCCTTGGCCGTGCACGCCTGGACGGACGCACGGATGATAACGAGGTTGTCATCCGGCACCGGCTGGACCTCTACCACGAGCAAACCGAGGTGGTCGTCTCCCAGTACGAGGCACGCGGCATCGTGACGCGCGTGGACGGCATCGGTGCTATCGATGAAGTGACCGAGCGCGTCATGTCCGCGCTGAAGGTGACGCAGTAGCCGATGTTCCGTCAGCAGCGGGTTGAGTACAAGACCACCGAACAGATTCGGACCATGCGGGAAGCAGGCCTGATTCTCTCCAGTACATTGGACCAAACAGTTGCAGCGGCACGGGTAGGTGTGTCTACCCGCGAACTGGATACAGTGTTCGCCGGGGTTCTGGCGGAAGCCGGAGCCACCTCGAACTTCCTCGGCTACCACGGATTCCCAAACAGTATCTGCGCTTCCGTGAATCATGAGGTTGTGCACGGGATTCCAGGAGACTATGTGCTCCAGGACGGTGACATCATCTCGATCGACGGTGGCGCTGTGGTCCGCGGCTGGCACTCGGACTCAGCCCGCACTGTCATTGTGGGTACGCCGCGTCCTGAAGACCAGCGGCTGTCCACTGTGACCGAGAATGCGATGTGGCGTGGAATTGCCGCATTGGCCACCGGTAAGTACGTCGGTGATATCGGGTGCGCCGTCGATGATTACGTCTCCGCGGTGGAGGGCCCGCCACTTGGGATCCTGCAGGACTACGTGGGACATGGCATCGGTACGCAGATGCACCAGTCGCCGGATGTCCTGAATTACCGCACCAGTCACCGTGGCCCCAGAATCAAAACCGGCCTTTGTCTCGCGATCGAGCCGATGCTTGTTCAAGGTCGCCTGGAAACCGCTGTGCTGGGCGATGATTGGACAGTTGTCACGGTAGACGGCAAGCGTGCCTCCCAGTGGGAGCACACAGTCGCTGTGCACGACGGCGGGATCTGGGTTCTGAGCGCAGCAGACGGCGGCGCTGCGCGGCTGGCTGAGCTGGGCGTCGACGTCGCGCCTCTCGATTGACCGTCTGATCACTCGACGCTCGTCTTATCCAGTTGGCGGACGGGGCCGCGAGCAGTCGGGGACCGGACGATTTAACTTTGCGCGTCAGGTAGCGTAAAGTTGTCTGTTGGTTGTCTCTGCTTCTGCGCCCTTTTGCGTGCCATCACTTCGGACTGAATGTTCCAGTTGAATCTGCTGCGTTCACCGAAGCGTCGCGAGTCAGGTGTCTGCGGTGTTCCAGTTGAATCTGCTGCGTTCACCGAAGCGTCGCGAGTCAGGTGTCTGCGGATCCGACAATCAAAACCCCAAAGCCGTCCACTGCGCGAGCCGTGGACACCGAAGTTAGCGGAGGATATGGCCAAGAAAGACGGTGTCATTGAGATTGAAGGCACTGTGAACGAGGCTCTGCCCAACGCGATGTTCCGCGTTGAGCTGGCCAACGGACACATTGTCCTCGCCCACATCTCGGGAAAGATGCGTCAGCACTACATCCGAATCCTCCCCGAGGACCGGGTGGTAGTGGAGCTTAGTCCTTACGACCTCACCAGGGGTCGTATCGTCTACCGCTACAAGTAGACGTTTGTTTCAGGTCTTGGTGTCAAACCGGCACTAAGACAAAGCACAAACTGCAAGAACGCAAAGGAAAACCATGAAGGTCCAGCCGAGCGTGAAGCGGATTTGCGACAAGTGCCAGGTGGTTCGCCGCAAGGGCAACGTACTCGTAATCTGCGAAAACCCGCGCCACAAGCAGCGCCAGGGCTGAATCCTCCTTTGAGGGTCACCCACGCGTAGCAACACTTAGATAAAGCAGGGCAAGGTTCAGCACGGGACATAGTCCAGTTTGAACCCACACCCCCGGCACGGAGGCCGGGGACCGGAGCTTTCCGGAACGCCCTGCATCAGACCTCCGGTAATCCAAAGGAGAACCGCCACTATGGCACGTCTCGCAGGCGTAGACATTCCCCGCGAAAAGCGGGTAGTCATTGCGCTTACCTATATCTACGGCGTGGGCAAGACCCGTGCAGACCAGACGCTTGCTGAAACGGGTATCAACCCGGAAACGCGCGTCAAGGATCTCAGCGACGCTGAGCTTGTTCAGCTCCGCGACTACATCGAAGGCAACTACAAGGTCGAGGGTGATCTCCGCCGTGAAGTGGCCGCAGATATCCGCCGCAAGGTGGAGATCGGCAGCTACGAAGGCATCCGGCACCGCCGCGGCCTTCCCGTGCGTGGACAGCGCACCAAGACCAATGCGCGCACCCGCAAGGGACCGAAGCGCACCGTCGCAGGCAAGAAGAAGGCCGGCCGCTGATCCAGCGGCAGTCTTAGCCCCCTCAACTAAACCTTCGTAGGAGAAGTAATGCCCCCCAAGACTCGTGGAGCGGTTCGTAAGCCGCGTCGCAAGGACAAGAAGAATATCGCCTTTGGACAGGCGCATATCAAGAGCACCTTCAACAACACCATCGTCTCCATCACGGACCCCAGCGGAGCAGTAATCTCCTGGGCATCCGCCGGAGAGGTCGGATTCAAGGGCTCACGCAAGTCAACCCCGTATGCCGCGCAGACTGCTGCGGAAGCCGCTGCGAAGCGGGCACAGGAGCACGGCGTGCGCAAGGTCGATGTATTTGTGAAGGGCCCGGGCTCCGGACGCGAGACTGCGATCCGTTCACTTCAGGCCGCAGGCCTCGAGGTCGGCTCCATTCAGGACGTGACTCCGAGCGCCCACAACGGTTGCCGCCCCCCGAAGCGTCGCCGCGTCTAATAGGCTTCGCGGCTCCAGGTTGTTCCCCTCACGGGTGGCAGCCTGGAGCCGACTGTCGTTAGCTACTGAGCGCAGCTCGCTAGCTGTCCCTTTCCACCATTTGTGTTGCGTCATATAGCGGATGCTCCCTGAAAGGAAATGTAAGTGCTCATTGCACAGCGCCCCACCCTGACTGAAGAAGTAGTCGCTGACAACCGCTCGCGGTTCGTCATCGAACCGCTGGAGCCCGGTTTCGGCTACACCCTCGGCAACTCGCTGCGTCGCACGCTGCTGTCATCCATTCCCGGCGCTGCTGTCACCAGCATCCGGATTGACGGCGTCCTGCATGAATTCACCACTGTTCCCGGTGTGAAGGAAGATGTCACCGAGATCATCCTGAACATCAAGAACCTCGCGGTTTCCTCCGAGCATGACGAGCCCGTGGTTGCCTACCTGCGCAAGCAGGGACCCGGCGTCGTCACGGCAGCTGACATTGCCCCGCCTGCCGGTGTGGAGTTCCACAACCCGGACCTGCACATCGCCACCCTGAACTCGAAGGGGAAGTTCGAACTCGAACTGACCATCGAGCGTGGCCGCGGGTACGTTTCTGCCTCCCAGAACAAGTCCGGTGACTCCGAGATCGGACGCATCCCCGTTGACTCGATCTACTCGCCGGTCCTGAAGGTCACGTTCCGCGTGGAAGCCACTCGTGTTGAGCAGCGCACCGACTTCGACCGCTTGATTGTCGACGTCGAGACCAAGGACGCGATCGCCCCCCGCGATGCCGTTGCTTCGGCGGGCACCACCCTGGTTGAGCTCTTCGGCCTGGCCCGCGAGCTGAACACGGCTGCTGAAGGCATCGAGATCGGTCCGTCGCCGAGCGACGCCGCCCTTGCTGCCGACATGGCGCTTCCGATCGAGGATCTAGAACTCACCGTTCGTTCCTACAACTGCCTCAAGCGTGAGGGCATCCACACCGTGGGTGAACTCGTAGCCCGCTCAGAGGCAGACCTGATGGACATCCGTAACTTCGGTGCGAAGTCCATCGATGAGGTCAAGGCGAAGCTCGTTGAGCTGGGTCTGTCCCTGAAGGATTCCCCTCCAGGATTCGACCTTGCTGCCCGCGCAGCCGCGATCGAAGAGGACGACGCCGCCTACGGCGACGACGAACTCTAAACGTCAGAAAACCTGGTGCCGCGTTGGATGCGGCCTCGGGCACACTCATGAGGAGATAACACATCATGCCCACACCCACAAAGGGCCCACGCCTCGGTGGCGGTCCGGCGCACGAGCGCCTGATGCTTGCCAACCTGGCCGCCTCGCTGTTCGAGCACAAGCGCATCACCACCACGGTGACCAAGGCCAAGCGGCTTCGTCCGTACGCCGAGCGCCTGATCACCTTCGCCAAGCGCGGTGACCTGGCCTCGCGCCGTCGTGTTCTTGCTGTCATCAGCAACAAGGGCGTCGTTCACGAGCTGTTCACGGACATCGCTCCCGCTGTAGCAACCCGCAATGGCGGCTACACCCGCATCACCAAGATCGGCAACCGCAAGGGCGACAATGCCCCGATGGCCGTCATTGAGCTGGTGCTGGAAACTGTTTCACCGAAGCAGGCTGTAGTCGGCGAAGCCGAGCGCGCTGCCGGTAACGCCGCCGCTCGTGACGCTGCCGCTGCTGCCCCGGTGGCTTCTGCAGAGTCTGCAGATTCACCGGACTCAGCAGATTCGCCGGATTCGCCGGACTCGGCTGACTCAGCGCCCTCCGCAGCATCCGCTGAAGAGGTTGCCGCTGAGGACACCACCGTGAACGCAGAGTCCGACAACGCCGAAGAGGTTGTCGTCGTCGAAGAGGGCTCCGTCCCGGAAGCTGACGAGAAGAAGTAGTCGCCAGACCCTTCTTCAGTACCGGTTGATGAACGTACAGATACCCGCCATCCCACCCGTGGATGGCGGGTATCTGCGTATCCGCGTTGATCTCGCCTACGACGGCGGGCCCTTCTCCGGGTGGGCAGTTCAGCCGGGGCTGCCCACAGTCCAGGGAACAGTCCAGGCCGGGCTTGAGATGTTGTTCCGTCGGCCCGTTCGTTCAACGGTAGCGGGCCGCACCGACGCCGGGGTCCACGCTCGCGGGCAGGTCACACACATCGACATCACCCGCCAGGAATGGTCAGGACTGAATCGCGGACGCACCATTGACCCTGCGCTTGCGCTCAAGCGTCGCCTGCAGGCAACCATCAACCGCCATCTTCCCGAGAGCGCCGCAGCTCGCACGGCGTATGCGGGGAACGCGGCTTCCGCCGTCGTCGTGCGGGATGTGAGCCTCGCACCGCCGGGTTTCGACGCGCGGTTCTCCGCGCTGTGGCGCCGCTACAGCTATCGGATCGCGGACCGCTCTGAGCTCCAGGACCCGCTAAACCGTGCGATGGTGCTGTGGCACTCCGAGGACCTCGACGAGCGGCTCCTGAATGAGGGTGCGACGGCGATGCTTGGCTTACAGGATTTTCGCGCCTTCTGTAAGCCGCGGGCTGGGGCTACTACCATCCGTGAGCTGCAGCGCTTCGATTTCGAGCGGGATGCGGACGGCATCCTGATTGCAACGGTGCAGGCTGATGCGTTCTGCCACAACATGGTTCGTGCGCTGATCGGCTCGGCGTTGCGGGTGGGCAGCGGGGAAGAAGCGCCCGAGTGGTTAGGGGAACGGCTGCATGCCCGCCGCAAGGATCCCAGGTCCGTGCTGGCCCCAGCCCATCCACTTGTCCTCGAAGAGGTGCGGTATCCGGATGATGCGGCTATGGCGGAACGTGCCGAACTGACCCGGGCCAGGCGCGAGAACGGCTAGGCCCGCTACGGTTCGATGCCATCCACTACGTTTCGGCAGCATAGCCTCAGGTTCGCCGGTCAGTTCTCCTGGGATCGATGCAAGGGCAGTGTCACGGTGAACGTGGTTCCAGAGCCCGGAACGCTTGTGCAGTGGATGGTCCCGCCGTGACTGTTAACGATCGCCTTGGTGATGGACAGGCCCAGGCCGACGCCGGGGATGGAGGATTCCCGGGCGGCCGCCGTGCGGAAAAACTTGCCGAATATCAGGGAAGTCTCACTGGGTGACATGCCGATCCCGGTGTCCTGTACCTCCAGCAGGGCCGCGTCAGACTGTCGACGCGCACGCACGGTTACGGTGCCGCCGTCGGGCGAGTACTTGATTGCATTGGAAATCAGGTTGTCCAGGACCTGGCGGATCCGCAGCGGGTCGGACGTGGTCCAGAGGATCTCCGGTACGTCGGCCGTGAGTGTGACGCCGGTGTGGGAGGCCTGCGGCCAGGCGGACTCGATGCTGTGCTCCACGATCCCGGTCAGGTCCGTGGGGCGTAGGTGGACGCTTGCTGCGCCGGAGGCTGCAGCGAGCAGGTCGGACACCAGCGCATAAAGCCGCTCAGCGTTCCGGCGGGCTACCGAGAGCTGGTCCGCCACGCCAGGCGGCAGGTCCTGCCCGTCATCCAGGACGAGGTCGAGGTGGCCGAGGATGGAGGTCAGCGGTGTCCACAACTCGTGTGAGACGTTGGAGACGAAGTCCTCCTTCGCGCTCAGTGCCTCGACCATATTGGTGACGTCGTTGGAGACAATCACCGATCCGGCGAAGCGCCCGCCGGAGTCCTTCATGGCGGTAGCCGCAGTGGTGACTGCGCGCTGAGAGTCCTTCGGACCAAGCCACACCAGGTAGTTGGAGAACGTTTCACCTGCAGCCGCGCGCTGGACCGGTTGGCGGTTAGCACTGAGCGGTGTGGACTTGTCCGCGCCGTAGAGGTGGCCGCCGTCGTCGTCGCCTGTCTCGACCAGCAGGTCATAGGACCGCTGCTGCCGGTTGGTCAGTGTGCGCCTGCCCCCTGAATCGAGGGCCACCAGGCCGACGTCGATCGTGTCGAGGATGGTTTCGAGGAGCCGCTCGCGTTCTGTGTTCACATCGCGAAGGTGGTCCACTTCCGCTTCCGTGGCCTTGAGCTTGCTGCGGCTATGGGCCGTGTTCAGGCTGGCAAACCGGATTGAAACGGAGATCGATACCATCATTGCGCCGAACAGGAACGCGGTGAACACCGGACGGCCCGATCCCAGTAACGCCGAAAATCCGAGTATGAGAACCGGGCCAGCAAAGCAAGCAATGAGCCCGAGGAACGGCAGTACCCCGGATGCCGAAATCCAGATAACCGGGAAGACGGCAAGCAGCGCTATCCCGGGTAGCCGTTCGTTTGCTCCGGCATTGGTCAGGCCGATTGCCACGAAGTCCAGCAGCGGGATGACGATGTAGGAGCCCTCGGGCAGTCTTTCCCACGGCGCGAGGAAGCTGACGGCAAGCAACACGACGTGCATCAGGACGCCCGCAATGAACGCAGGGTTGTCGGCCAGGGTTGGCCAGGCGACAAGCGCGGCGATCCCGGCCGCAACAACAAGAGTGGCGAGCGGCAACTCGCACAACCCCACGCGGGCCCGGAGGCTGAGCTTGGAGTAGGAGCGCTTGGCTGCGACGAACAGCACCCGTTCACTCATGGCGCCAACTTTGCACGGGCGCGTAGACCGCTAAGGTAATGCCTCCGAGACCACGACATACCGTTCATTATGTCCCTCCGCCTCTATTGGTGCACCGGGGAAACCAATGTCGATCAGAATGAAACTCTTTTGTGACCAGGAACGAATCCGTGTTGGTGTGGGTATGCTGTGGAAAGCACGCCGGGGTGGTCGCAGTTGATGGCCTCGGTGTTTCATCCTTTAGTGATGAGCTGCGGAACGCGCAGTTCGGTCGGGGCCAAGGAGGAAGAGTGCGAGACCCAGGTGTGGCAGTGGTGGTCGAGGACGATCTCGACGTGCGTAACCTTGTGAGCACTGTGCTCACGCAGTCCGGATTCGAGGTTCACTCGGCCGCCGAGGGCCGGAGCGGTGTGGAAGCGGTGAACGAACACAACCCCACCCTGGTGACCCTTGACGTGGGCCTTCCGGACATTGACGGCTATGAGGTCCTGCGCAGGATCCGCGGTATTAGCGATTGCTACGTGATCATGCTGACCGCGCACAACGAGGAACTCGACACGCTTACGGCCCTGCAGTCCGGAGCCGATGACTTCGTCACCAAACCCTTCCGCCCCCGTGAGCTTCGCGCACGCGTCGCGGCGATGTTGCGTCGCCCTCGAGGTGGACTGACAAGCGAAACGACGACGACGGCGCCAGCCGCCGTGGCGCCTGCGGAACCCGCACGTCCGGATTCCTTGCTGCGTCACAACGGATTAGCGCTTGACAAGGAAACACGCACGGTGACGGTTCGCGGCGAGGAATTGGTGCTGACCCGTAGCGAGTTCGACCTGCTGCATGAACTGTTGAGAAGTGCCGGTGCCGTCCGCACCAAGGGGGACCTGGTGCGGGTTGTGCGTGGGCAGTACTACCGGACGGATGCGTATATCAGCGAAGCCGATGAGCGGGCCATCGAAGTTCACATCGGGAACCTTCGGCGGAAGCTGGGGGAGGACCCGCGCAGCCCGCGATGGCTGATGACGGTCCGCGGCGTAGGTTACCGGCTTGTTCCGAAACGGCCGGACTAAGCCGGATTCTGCCCGAGGTGCAGGACGGTGAGTTCGCGCATGGTTCGCAGGCCGCAGCGGTGAACCCGCGGGAACGCAGCTTCTGCCTCGTCCAGTTTCCCGTCGCGGAGAAGGCTCTCGAGTCCGTTGGCCAGTTCGACCAACTGTGTGGCTCCCACCATGGTGGAGGTGATCTTCAGGCTGAGCACCGCATCGAGTGACGCCGCCTGGTTGCGACGGTTGATTGCCGTTGAAAGCCGGAGATCCCGCTCATCCCACACGCTGACATAATCCCGTACGAAGGCATGAGCCGCGGCGCGGCTGTCGAGCTGATCCTCCAGTTCGTGGAGGACATCGGGGTCCACCAAAGGCGCCCGGTCAACGCGGTGGCTCCCGCCCAGCACGCTTCGCGGCTCGGCTCCAACGGCGCGCAGGGACTCTGCGTCGTCGTCAGCACTGGGGCGGGAGAGAGCCATGGGCAAACGATACTTTCTCGAGGTTGGAGAAAAGCGGGAATTGACTGATACTTTGCAAACACTGCGGAATTCTTCGGCCTGTGTACGATTCAGGATCCACTGAACGTGGCGATCGCGTTGATGACGGCAGGCCCGAGGATGATGATGAAAAGCACCGGGAAGATGAAGAAGAGCAACGGGAAAAGCACCGTGACCGGCAGCTTCATCGCTTTCTCCTCCGCGCGCTGCCGCCGCTTTACGCGCATCACCTTCGCCTGCGTGCGAAGGACGCCGCTCAGCGCGATGCCGTAGGCATCAGCCTGCACAACGGCTTTTACGAAGCTGCGCAACTCCGGAATGCTGGTGCGCTCGCCGAGGGCCAGATAGGACTCCCGTCGGCTGCGGCCAACCTGCATGTCCTGAAGCGTGCGTACCAGTTCCTGCGCGAGGGGCCCCTTGCCGGTTTCGCCGGCGCGTTGCATGGCGCTTTCGAAACCCAGGCCGGCTTCAACCGAGATGAGCATCTGGTCAAGCGTGTTCGCGAGCTCAAGTTGCATGGCCTTCTGTCGTTCCTGGCCCTTGCTGTAGAGGAGGAGGTCCGGGATGAAGTATCCGAGAACGGTGAGGAACAACGCGAGCATAGTAATGACGGGCTTCTGCGCGGCGGTCGCCATCAGGACGCCGAGTGCCGCCGCGACCAAACAGAGGGCTGGTTTCGCGGCGAGGACCCGGCCCAGCGGCATGGACGCCGGCCGGCCGGCGAGGGCCAGGAGATGGTCGAGCTTCCGGACATAGCCCGACGGCGTGAGCGCCCGCCCGATGTTCGTCAGGACGTTAGAGGAAGTTCCTTTGGCCGGTTCGGTGCCGGTCACTCCCAGTTGCAGGTTTGCCTGCACCGTCTTGTTCGACTTGGTACCGGGGCTGAACAGCGTCCAGCCGAGGAAGGCCAGCGGCGCCGAAATGAGCAGTAGTGACATCACGAGCATCAGGTTCACGCCGCCCTCCTAGAACTTTAGGTCGATGATTTTGCGGAGCCAAAGGCCGCCGATGGTCATCATGATGGCCGACGCCCCGATCATGATCCAGCCCAGCGGCTCAGTGAACAGCGGAGTGACATAGCCGGGACTGACGATCATCAGCATCGCGCCGATTCCGAAGGGCAGGGCAACCAGGATGTAGGCGGAGAATTTGCCCTCCGCACTCAGGGCGCGGATCTGTCCTTTGATTTCACTGCGCTCGCGGATGGTTTCCGCAACATGATCCAGGACTTCCGCGAGGTCACCGCCCACCTCGCGGTTGATCTGGATCGCCTGCGCTATCCACGCGAAGTCATCACTTTCCATGCGCCGGGAGGCATCGAGCAGGGAAACCAGCAGATCCTTGCCGAGGCTGGTCTCGGTAACCACGCGGCGCATTTCCTCCGACGTCGGTACGTCCGCCTCGGTTGCAGCGGCGTCGATGGCCCGCAGGATGCTGTGGCCGGCGCGGAGGCCACCGGTGAGCAACTGCAGGGTGTCTCCGAGCTGGGTATCGAACTTCGCGCGCCGCCGTCCGGTCCGCATCACGAGGACAAGATGCGCAACGAACGGAGACAGGACAAGCAGAAGGATTCCCAGAAGGGGACCAGCAATAGCCCAGCCGAGGAGGAGGCCCGCGAGTCCGCCGCTGATGACCAGGAGGAAGGCATCGGCCTGGCTCAACCGCACGCCGGCAGTGTCCAGCACTTCCTGGCGATACAGCCGTTTCGGGTGGCGGCGCAGGTAGCGTTCCATCGCCCGCACGGCTGAGCCTGCGAAGCGGGTCAGCTGGGAGGTCGATTCCTCCTCAGGCGGGCGGCGGCGGTCCAGCGGGACAGCCGATTGCCGCGGCCGCAGGGCAACGATTAACAGCACGACGGCGGCGATGCAGAAGAGCGTTCCGCCCACGAACAGGAGGGTCATCGGGATCACCGCCGGCCGGTCAGCGCAGCGCCGAACACCCCGGGTGAGACGGTGATTCCCATGTCCTCGAAACGTTCGATGAAGCGGGGGCGGATGCCGGTCGGAATGGGCTTGCCGAGGAAGCGTCCGGAGGAATCGACGCCGGCCGAGTAGTCGAAGACAAACGCGTCCTGGAGTGTAACGACCTCGCCCTCCATACCCTGCACCTCGGTGACGTGGGTGATGCGTCGTGTGCCGTCGCGCAGACGGGCAATCTGGACGATCAGGTTGACCGCTGAGGCGAGCTGCTCCCGGATGGCGCGTAGCGGCAGGTCCATCCCGGCCATGAGTACAAGGGTTTCAAGGCGGGCTACGGCGTCGCGCGGAGAGTTGGCGTGGACGGTGGACAGCGAACCGTCGTGGCCCGTGTTCATCGCTTGCAGCATGTCCAATGACTCACCGCCGCGGACCTCGCCGATCACAATGCGGTCCGGGCGCATACGCAGGGAGTTTCGCACCAGGTCGCGGATGGTGACCTGACCTTTGCCTTCGGTGTTCGGCGGACGGCTTTCCAGCCTTACGACGTGCTGCTGCTGGATCTGGAGTTCAACGGCGTCCTCGATGGTCACGATGCGGTCCGAGTTCGGGAGGAACGAGGAGAGCACGTTCAGCAGGGTGGTCTTTCCGGTGCCGGTGCCGCCGGAGACGATGATGTTTAGCTTGGCCTTGACGCACGCGTCGAGGAGCTCGGCCATCTCCGGGGTCAGTGTGCCGTAGCTGATGAGCTTCTGCACCGTGAGTGGGGTCTTGCTGAACTTACGGATGGTCAGCGAGGAGCCATTCACGGCGAGTGGCGGAATGACGGCATTCACACGGGAACCGTCCTCAAGGCGCGCATCGACGAAGGGTGACGATTCATCGATACGGCGTCCCACCTTGGACACGATGCGTTCGATGACCCTGCGCAGATGCTCTTCCGAGCTGAACCGCGAGCCGGTAAGGACCAGCTTCCCGTCTTTCTCAACGTAAATCTGGTCCATCCGGTTGACCATGATTTCGGTGATCGCTTCGTCGTCGAGCATGCGCTGGAGCGGGCCGTAACCGAGGACGTCGTCAGCCACGTCCTGGATAAGCCGGCGGCGCTCATCCGGGCTGAGCGGAACCTGCTCGGCGTCGATCACCTGGCTCAGTTCCTCACGGGCGGTGGCCCGGAGGTCTTCCTCGCGCAGGGAGGAGTCGCTGAACCTGGTGCCCATGCGCTCATAAAGAGCTTCGGCGGCGCGCTGCTTCAGACCGGCGAAAGCGTCGATGCGCGCGCTGGTCGGCGCTTCGGGCGATGACGACGACGGCGCGACGCCGGCCACAGTGGCGCCGGTGAAAGCCGGTGTTTCGGTGGGAAGAGGCAGGGGTGGGGTGGGCAGGCGCTCGGCTGTCGCCGTCGTCGTCCCCGGTGTTTCGGCTGTAGCGCCGGCATTCTGGAGGCGTTCGGAGAGTTTCACCTAGATCACTACCCGGCGGTGGAGCTTGCGTTGGGTGCGTGCGCGCCATTGTGGGTCGAAGCGCTCGACCAGGCCGCGCAGATTCTTGGTTGCGGGGTCGCGGACTTCGTCCTGGAGGAGTGGAACGCCCCTGTTGGTTGCGAGTGAGAGGCCGCGGGAGCGGGGAATGGAGACGTCCACGGGCGCGCCGAGGGTCGCTTCGATGTCCTGGACCGAGAGCCCGGTTTTGGAATCGGCGAAGTTCAGGACCACGTGGCGCGATTCGGGGAAGAGGTTGAGGGAGCCGAGAACATCCAGGCCCGTACGGAGTCCACGGACGCTGGGTACGTCCATGCCGGTGACCCAGATGGCGTCCGTGCACTGTTCGAGTGCGGCGAGGCTGTGCTCGGTGAGGCCCGGGCCGGTATCCACGACTACGTACGGGAACTCTGCGGTGAGCTGCTTCAGGAGGACGGCGAGTTGGGCGGCGGAGATGTTGTCGGCTTCAGCGGGATTCTTGGGTGCACAGAGGGCGTAGATGCCGGACGGGTGCGGGGTGAGGAACGCCTTGAGCACCATGGTGTCCTGGGCAGCGGATCCGGAGACGGCGTCGAGGACCGAGTACTCCGGGTTCAGGTACAGGTTGGAAGCGACGTCACCAAACTGCAGGTCGAGATCAAGGAGGACAACGCCCATCGGCGCGAGTTTCCCGAGTCCGACGGCGACGTTCGTGGCAACGGTGGTCTTGCCCACGCCGCCCTTGGGTGAGAAGACACCGATTACCAGGCCATGTTCCTGCTTCGCTGCCTGCTGCGGATTCTCGGTGCGGTGGCGGCTGGCGAATGCGTGGCAGGCGCGTTCGAGCAGCATGCGCACGGCCGGGATGTCCGCTGCGGGCTGGAGGACGTCGCGTATGCCGGCTCGCATGGCCTGCAGCACGAACTCGGGATTCTCATCCGAGATGAGCACCATGCTGACGTTGGGGAATCGGACGTCGACGACGGTGGCGAGCCTCAGCGCGCCTTCCGGCGCCATGCCCGGTCCCAGGATGAGGACTTCGGGACGTTGGACGGCGAGCAGGTCCAGGAGGTCTTCGGGCTGTTGCAGGAGCTCCGGCTTGACGGAGAGAACGTCGCCGGGGAGTGCACCGGCCGCGGCGAGCCGGACTGTCTGCTCGAACGCGTTGTCCGCGGTGATGAGAAGGAAGCGACTCATCGGTACAGCTCCTTGTCGTGGACGATGAATGGGGGAGCGTCGGGGGTCTCGGCGCTCATCTTGCTTAGGTAGAT
Source organism: Arthrobacter tecti (assembly GCF_054511355.1). Lineage (NCBI taxonomy): Bacteria > Bacillati > Actinomycetota > Actinomycetes > Micrococcales > Micrococcaceae > Arthrobacter > Arthrobacter tecti. The sequence goes on along the minus strand of NZ_JBTNCT010000011.1, from coordinate 28,913 downwards.
CGCTTCGAACTCGTTCGCGAACACAAGACGTGTGGCCTGATCGGCATTGACTGCAACGGTCAGCATGAGGGAGCCGGAGGGAAGTGCTTCTGCTTCGGCAGCCGCCCGTTCTTCCTCGGTTGCGTTTGGGTCAAGTTGAGGAGCCGCCTCCGACGCACGTTGGACTCCGGTGACGAGTATGCGCTGGAGAACCAATTGAGTCGATTCGGCCTCGAGGTCCTCCTCGACACCGCCGGCTGTCATCGATACGAAGATGCCCACGTAGTCGCCTGCCTGTACCCGGCCGCCCGCAACTCTCTGTGGCTCAACCTGAAAGGAAACCTCCTGAAGACCTTCCGGCACCTCGACAGTTCCCGGGTTCGTTACCTCGCTGGGATCTACCAGGCGCTCGGTGACGAGCTGTTCACCAACCACTAGGTCGACGGCGGTTACCTTGCCTTCGGAGCTATTGAGGTCCTTTAGCGCGGTGTCGGCGACGGCGGTTGCCGGCAGCTCGGTCGCTGCGACTGCCGTGCCGAGCTCGGAGACGGGGGTCCCGGCCGGGACCGGCTGCTGAACCACGAGGACGCTGATCGGGTCAAGATCTTCGACGGCGCGGGCTTCAGCTCCGTTGGCGTAGGTGTAAACCATCATCGCGCCGACCAGTGCGAGCACTACGGCTGCGATTCCTGCAATGAGGCGGGACTTCATGGGGTCTCTTCTTCTTCGAGAGTGAGTTTGACGATGTCTGTTCCGTAGTCTGCTGATCCTGAACCGAGGGTGTAAGCATCCTCGAGCGAGACGTGCTCGACGAACTTTCCGATGATGCCGATGCAGTCCTTGGAACATTCGAATCCGTCGTAATGGTCTTCACGGAATGACTCGGGATACTTATTGCTGTTGCCTTGTCTGAGTTTCCAGCCGTAAATCTCGAACGCTGCGAAGCCGCTGAGACCGTAGGTTGCATTGTTGCCGCCGAACGAAACGGTCTTGTAGATGGGAAACAAACCGAGCGGATAGACGCCCGACTCAATCGAGGCAGCCCACTCCTTGAGGAGCGTTTGACATGGATCGCTGATCGTCCCGTTGCCGGGGTCACTACCGCTGGCCGCCTCGCTGATGTCTACGAAGGCTTCGCACTTTCCGGGCACAGTGTCGAGATGCCCGAAACCGCCAGGCGGACCGCCTGCGCATCCAGGCGGCGGCTGATCCTTTGAATTGTTGCCATAAAACTGCACCAGTTGCAGCGAGTCGATTTCTTGAACTTCGCACTTTGAGAAGACCACGGGAAACGGTGCTGGGCCTGAAACAGGGCTTCCCCACGCGGCGCTGGCCCGCGCCGTGACTTCAGCATCGGTGATACCTAGCACCCGCGCGAAGAACAGTGAAACGCGATTGTCTGTTCGTCCCGCTTCCGATGATCGGGTTTCGACCGTTACCGCTTGCTCCCCGAGGTCTAGGGCGATCGGAAGTTTGACCGCGCTTCGGTCGTCCAGTGCGTTCAGATCCGCAAACCCCTTGGCGAGTGAAGATTTATTGGAGCACGACGTAGCCAGTTCATCGTCAGCGCAAGCCTGTGCGATGCTCAACGCTGCGGCGTCCGCCCCGTTCTGAAGTTGCGCTTTCTCTGCGTAGAGAAGGCCGATGTCCACGGCCAAGGCAGCGAATGCGAGGAGAACAACCATCAGGAAGGCAGCGAGGACGCTGACCGCGCCCCGCTCTTCGTCCTTCGGTGTTAGCCGCCGCATCGCATGACTCCCTTGCCTGTCATCGTGAATGGTCCGGCGATGCCGGTAAGGGTGGTGAGTTCGTACGTAATCGTGACCGTGACCCGCGGACCCGACGGGCTGTCCGTACACGATCCGACATTGACATCGCCTGGCAGCAGTTCTGGGGCGAGGAGCGCCCCTGAGGTGACTGCGGCGGTCTTTGCCTTGGTTTTCACTTCAGCTGTGTCAGCAGCGGTCTGTGGATTTCCGATTGCCATAACCCGGACAGCATCGCGGGCAGCATTGGTCAGCGTGATCTGGGTATTGAACGCGCGGCCGAATTCCATAATGCCGAGCAGGAGGATAAGTAGAACAGGAAGAAGGAGTGCCATTTCGACTGCGACGGCGCCCCGCTCGACGTCACGACGGATCGTTCCCACGCACTCACCTCCAAGCCGATGTGCGTTGAGGGTGGAGGTACGAGACTCCACCCTCAACGTGAGAATATGATCTATGCGGCCGAGTCTCGTCCGCTCCGATTGGTGCTACTTAGAGCAGGCTCCGGGCGTGACAACGCCGGAGGTAGCGTCCGTGCTCGACGCACCCATGGTTCCGCCCTTGACACTGCACGCAACGTTATTGAATGTCGACGTGAGGTTTCCGCCGATGAGCGCTACAGCGGTGATGACCACAACGGCGATGAGCGCGACCATGATGCCGTACTCGACGGCCGTGGCGCCGGTCTCGTCGCGGTTGGTGCGGGACTTGATGATGTTTTTGGCGTCAGAGAAGAACGAGGTGAGCATTGGGTTTCTCCTGTACGAGGAAGAGGGTGGCTGGCCCTTCGCCAGCTCATGGCAAAGAAACTAGCAACGAAAAACCTCGAAAGCTCCAAGCTTGAACTAAAGCTGAGTGAACCCTGCAGCTGCCGCGTACTTAGGTGTCAATCCTGAGTATTCCCTGTGTATCCGCTAAGGGTTGCGTCGGTGCCGCCCGGAGTACGAGCGAGGCACTTCGATCATCTCTGACGAGGCTTCGTTGCGTGGCTCGACGGAGGAGGCACCAGCCGAAGCAGTGCCCTGGCCGCTTAGAATCCGCCCGTCGTGAAGTTCAAGAACGCGATCGGCACGCTGCATGAGCAGCGGATCGTGGGTGGAGACGATAGCCGCAACACCATGGCTGTGCACCAGATCGCTAATGAGGTCCATCATGGTGCCGGCCGTGACGCTGTCCAGTTGTCCCGTAGGCTCGTCGGCGATGAGCAGCTTAGGTCGGTTCGCCAACGCACGGGCAAGACCGACGCGCTGCTGCTGACCGCCCGAGAGCTCAGCCGGACGCTGGTGGTGATGGTCGGCCAGGCCCACCAGCTCCAGCAGCTCATCGACCCGTGCCTGGCGCTCCGCAGGTGGCATCCCGACCAGCCTCATCGGAACTTCCACGTTCTCCGCGGCCGAGAGAATCGGAATCAACCCGAAGGACTGGAACACGAATCCCAGCTGGGTCTGGCGCAGTTCCACCCGATCCGACTCGCGCATCGCAGTCAGCTCGCGATCCCCGATGAAGACACTGCCGCTATCCGGCTCGTCCAGCCCGCCAATACAGTTCAGCAGCGTTGTCTTTCCGGAACCAGACGGCCCCTTCACCACCAACAGCTCACCCGTCTGCACGGACAAGCTGGCGTCCTGGCACGCATGCACTGCGCTCTCGCCCAAGCCGAAAGTCCGGTATATACCGATGGCCCGCATTGCGGGAGCAGAATCGGCGCTCATTGTGTCTCCTCAGCATCGGACGAAGCTTTTGACGAAGCATCCGTCGAATTATCCGACGAACTACCAGGCGAAGCATCGGACGAAGCCGGGGTGACCCGCACGTGGTCGGGCTCCAACCCCAACCGAACCCGGTCCTTCATATCCAGGGTCTGCATGAAGTCCTGCGGAAGCTGCAAACGGCCCACGCGGTCTATCACGGCGAACTCCTCGGCAATCAGGTGCTCGTCGCCGTCGTTATTCAGGCCGGTCCGGCGAAGGGTCTCGGTGGAACACCGGCCGTCCCGAATCTGGACGGTGCGTTTCACATGCTCGGACACCGTCGGGTCATGCGTCACGATCAGTGTGGTGGTTCCGAGCTCCTCATTCACCGTGCGCATCGCTCCGAGCACATCGGCGGACGTGTGTTCGTCGAGCTCGCCAGTGGGCTCATCCGCCAGGATCACTGCCGGCGAGTTGGAAAGCGCGACGGCGAGTGCCACCCTCTGCTGTTCCCCACCGGACATCTCATGCGGCCTGCGATCCCTGCAATGCCCCACTCCGGCAAGTTCAAGGAGCTCATTGACGCGCGTCTCCTGCTCCTTGCGCCGGCTGATCGCCATGGGCAGAGCGACGTTCTCGGCGGCGGTGAGATAGGGGAGTAGGTTGCGCGGCGTCTGTTGCCAGACAAATCCCACCGTCTGGCGCTGGTACCGCGCCTGTTCCTTTCGGCTGAGCCCAAGCAGGTCCACCCCGGCCACCTGCGCACGTCCCGCCGTCGGTCTGTCCAAACCGGAAAGAATGGTCAGCAGTGTGGACTTCCCTGAACCGGAAGCGCCGACGACGGCGGTCATCTCGCCGGGCATCACGCGCAGGTTCAGCCCTTGAAGGGCCTGGACCTCGATCCCTTCACCCTTGAAAATCCGCACCACGTCCTCGCAGAGGATGTGCGGCTGCGTTTCTGTTGCCATGTGTGAACGCCCTAACTGTCTGTCATTCGAAGCACCGCCGCCAACCGTTGCCGTCGTCCCGCCGCCACAGCCGCGGCAAGCGAGGCAAGCACCACCACCATGAAACCAGTCACCAAGGCCACCACAAGCAGAGGATTGATGGCCAGCGCCGGCTCATCCTCGCCGCCGGTGAAGGCAGAAAGGTCAATACTGTCCAGAATGATGAGCGGCAGAACCAGGCCCAGTGCGGTTCCAGCGAGAATCGCGGCCGCCGCGATTGGCCCCAACTCCCACAACATCAATGCACCGTCGCGGCGCGGCGGGAAGCCAAGCGTACGCAGCAGCGAGATCAAGCGGTTCCGGGCCGGCGTGTTCACCACCGACGTCATCACAATCGTCAGGGAACAGAGCAGCACCATGGAAACGATGACCGCCCATAACCCCAATTGCAGACCGAGCCCAGAGGCTGATCCGAGTGTCCGCTCAATATTCTGGTCCGGCGTCTGCAGCAGAATTTGTGGACCCGTTATGTCCCGAACAGCTTCCATCACGGCCTGCGGATCAGCATTGTTGTCCAGGTCCGTGAGGACGATCGACGGCTGGAACGTCCGTTCCTCAACAGAGCCGATTGCATCCTGCCCCACCAGCATCCACTCCGCCGCCGGGCTGAACACCGTATTCAGCGGACCAACACCAACAACCTCAAGGTCAACGGTTGTTCCGCGATACCTAAGCTCGACGGCGGTGCCGGGCTCAAGCTCCAGGACCGGCGAGACTACAACCGGGAGCACGCCCTCCGAAGTCGGTTCCTCCAACGCCGCCAGCAGCGACGGCGGGAAGGCGCCCGCCAGCCCCTCCTGCACTCCACGCATTGCCGACAGGTCCGCCGTCACCAGGTTCACGTCCTTTGTTTCCCCGCGGACTTGGGCGCGGAGGCGGCTGAGGTCAGTCACCGGGGCAACGGAGGTTACGCCGTCGATCTCTCCGATGGCTGCAAGCTCCTCGGACGTGAACGGTGGCCCCTGGATGCGGAGGTCAGCGCCGACGTCGGCCTGCGCCGCATCACCTACCCCCGCCCGGAAGGTTGAGAGCAGGACTCCGGAGAACAGTACGACGGCCAGTCCCACGATCAGCGCCAGCACCGGCACCAGTCCGGCGCCCGGGGACCGCACTGCGCGGGTTGCGCCGAGGAAGCCGATCAGTCCCGGCTGGCGGCGTCGTGCCCTTGCGAACCAGGCCAACGGGACCGGGTACAGCCGGAGCACAAGAACGCACACGGCCAGCGCAATGAGCAGGGGAGTGGCAGAGAGCAGCGCATCAACCTCGCCATACTCAAGGGTTCCCTGCGCGATACCCCGCTGGAACAGCAGCGTGGTCGCGATCACGGCGAGCACGACGACGGCGCCCTCCGCACTCAGACGCCACCGGTTGCGTGTGAACGGGGCGAGGTCATCGCGTGCATCGTCTCCGCGCCGGTGTTGAAGAGCCATCAGGGCGGCGGGAACGAAAGCTGCCGCTACCGCCCAGCCCACATGGCCGACCGCGAAGGGCACGGGTACCAACAGGATCGCCGCGAGCGCGCCCAACACCGCGGCGGGTACCGCGAGGATCAGTCCGTCGAGTGCAAGGGAACCGCGCACCTGCCACTCGCTCGCGCCCCGGGCAGAGACCAGCGCAAGGGCTTGCCGCCGTCGTTCTATCAGGAGCCGGACAGCCAGCGCCGCTGTCGCGAGGCATACGCCAAGGGGGCCGGAAGCGAGCAACGCGAGGATCTGGTTCGTGGACGCAGCGCGCTGGGTAGCATCGGCAATCGCATCCGGCGTTTCGGATCCAAAGACCACCGTTGGTCCCGGCACGGAAATTGCCGGCACGGACACCGGTGTACCGAGGAATTCCCGCAACTGCGCTTCCACCTGCGGAGCCGTGCGGGCGGTCAGAGCTTCAGTGGCCATCGGGTACCAGTACGAGGCCTGCTCCTGTTCCGTCAACACGGGCACTATGAGAAAGGAGCCCGGCGAGATAAAGGCCGTGGCGTTGACTGCCGTTCCGGTATCGGGGTCGTATTCCTCGGCCGCCGAGAGGAGCGTATTGTTCAGGCTCCAGTAACCCGCGCCCGGATCGATTGCCTTGTAGATGCCGCTCAAAACCACCCGCTGCTCCGAGGGAATGTTCTCCGATTCGCGGATGGCGGAGGACAGCTGCACCGGAACGCTGCGTTCCTCACCCACCGGCCACTTGGCTGCCTCAGCTGAATCCTCCGACAGCAGGAGCCCGATCGGGTCGCCGCCGATTTGCTCGGGCGGCGGTCCGGGCAAAGTACCCTCGATGACTTCGATGTGCTCCAGTGCCTGCACATCCACGGCGTAGTTCAGCACCAACTCGCGGATGCGATCCGGTAGCGGACTGCTGACCGGTGATTCGATGCCCCTAGCCATCCAACGACCCTCGCCCAGCGCCGAGCCAAGAGGCTGCGCAAGATCCATGCGGATCCGTTCGAGCGCCCGCGCGGTCTGGCCGTCGTCGTCGGTCTGTTCCATCGGCTGGTCGAAGTCCGCGTACGGTGGTATCGCCGAGCCGAAAGCCCGTATCGCCTGCTGCGAACCAGCAAGGTTCGATACGGATTGCCGTAGGTCCGCGGTGTACATGGCGTCCACCGCGCGCGGCCATGCGCAAAGCAGCGCTGAAACTACCAGCACGATCGAGGCGAGAAGGATAGACGGCCAGCGCGAATGCCGGAACTGCCGGCGCAACAGGGCAAACAGTGTCATAGCGCGTCCACCGCCTGCGTGGGACTCAGGGCCTGCCTTCGGACGCGCTCGCCGTAGAACCAGCTCGACAGGAGCAGGATGAGCACCTGGGCAGCCAGCACCCCGAGCAAGGGCACGACGGCGATCGACAGGGGTGCGCGCAGCGACTCAGCAGCGTTGACCACCACTGCTTCGGCGAGAAGAGAGACGGTCAGCGCGGAAACGCCAAGGCCGGCCACCAGGCCAAGTACGACGGCGGCCGCCCCGACACTGAGCACTTCCCAACGGCGCCCGCGCACCTGGTCCCGGGCCTGCATTCCGAGAGCCCGGAGAACAGCGACTTCGGACCTCCGGGACTGAACCAGGGTCACAATGCTCGCGGTCAAAGCCGCACCGCCTATCAGCAGGGTTCCGATGGCACCGATCCAGAGTGCGGTTGTCGCCGGGCTGAGGAATCGTGCGATGAGGCTGTTGTCCGCGCTGGAGACGGTGCTGCCGGGACCGGCGATGGATGCCGCCGCAGCCGATGTGGAGGCGCGGTCCGCGGACGCAAGCCAGATCTCGCCCGGACGCGGCTGCGTGGATGAGCTGCCTAACCACGCCTGGCCGTAGGCCTGCAGATCCGTCAGGGCTGCAACGCTCTCGGTTGTCCCCGGAAGAACGGGGGACACGGCGCCCACAACACCTGCGATCTCAACTCCGCCCGGCCGCAGGGATACCGGATCGCCAACCGCGAGGTCCAGTTCGGATATGAGCTGGCTGGTGAGCGCAACGGACAACGGGGGTTGGTTCTGCGCGTCGGGCATCAAACGCACCTGCGCTGTGCCGAAAGTGGAGCCTTCCTCGGGGAAGCGCACGCCTATGCCTTCCTCCAATGGTTCGATGCCGTTCTGGGCAACCCCGAAGAGACTGTTGACCATCCCCATGGAGGAGTCATCGGTGAAGCGGGTTTCCCCGGTTCCCACGCCGCCGTCACTGGCGATGGTGGTGATCTCCAGTTCGAAGGAGGAGGAGACGGCGGCCCGTTCAAGGGCGATGTCGACCGCTGCGATGGCAACGGGATCCAGATTCTCCGGGAGCGGGAAGGAGAGGGAATGCGCCCGCTCGCCCGGTCCGGAAAGGGTCAGTGTTCCGGCCGGCAACGGAACCAGGAATCCCTGCTCGGTGCGGATCCAGGCGGTTATCGTGGCACGGCGGTTGGCGACGCCGTCGGTCACTCCCGACATGGCATTAGAGGTGAGCTGCATGCGTACCTGCGTTGCCGACGGCCGTAGGACCAGCGCGGGCTCCGGCACCGGCGCCTCGTACGCCAGGGAACTGGCGAGCTGCCCGGCGTCGACAGTGCTGCCACCCGCGGACAGCAGCCCTGGGAGTTTGGCTGCGTCCACTGCAAGGAGTGGCACCGTCACGGAGGCCAGGCGGGCTTCACCGCGGTAAGCCAGCGAGGCGGCGGAGACCGAGTCAATGGCGGCGTAGGGGGCCGGATCCGGGATGTCCTCGGGGGTGCGGACCACCAGCGGACCGGGCAGGGTTACCCGCACATCCGATCCGTTGCCGAGCTGGGCAGCGGCTTCCTGCGATTGGCTGGTTGTCTGTGCGTATGCGGCGGTGAAGGTGGCGCTTCCGACCGTGACGGTGACCAGCGCGATCGGGATGATGTACGAAGCGATACGGCGCGAAACCTGCCGCGCCGCCAACGGGAAACCGAGGGCCGTTCGCGCGGCGGCCCGGTGCTCCACGCGCCGCGCCGACCAGCCAGTGATGAGCAGCGCCAGAGCGGTGCATGCGAGCAACAGAAGCGCCGGTGCGGGCGCGGCCAGGGGATTCACGGCCAACGCTCCGCTGGCGGTTTCCGACAGGGGCGAGCGGTACAGCAGGAACTGCCATACGGAGATGGCGGTGGCCGCCGCGAGGAGCGCCAATATACCGAAGGATGCAACCTGGGCACCTCTTCGTGCCTCGGCACCGGAACCCGGCTCACGCACCGCGTCCAGCAGGGCAACCCCGATGAACACAGCGGAGGCCACGACCGCGCACAGCAACGGCACGGTCCAGCTGGCTGCCGCGAATTCCGCGACACCTTCCAGATATTCGGTCTCACCGCCGACCGCGAGCAGCGGTCCGAGCAGCACCGCAACGGCCCAGCCCAGAAGGGCACCGCCTGCCGCTCGCGGAACAATCTCGAATGCAGCTACCGCGGCGTGCTGCGCCGCCGTTGACCCGCGTGCGCTGATCAACCGGTCCTCGATCGTTCGGGTTCCCGCGAGCAGTCGAGCGAACTGGACAACGGTCACCGCACTCAAAGCAATCAACAGGATGAAGGCAATCGGGACGATCGCGCGAACGGCCTGCGTCGCATCAGCCGCGGCGCCCAGCAGGCCGGCGAGTTCTCCTGAAGGAATGACGCCGCCGTCGTTGATCGTGGGGTTGGCACCCATGAGCTCCGGAAGTTGGCGGAGCCCGTCCGCAAGGCTGGAAAGCGCCGCAGCGGAAACCGTTTCAGCGTTCACGGTGAAGACCCACTGGATTTTCGGCTGGCCGTTCAGCAGCGGGATCGCTTCAGGAGGTACGACGACGGCGGTCGGCTCGCTCTCGGCGCTCTGCACTGGAACGGGGTCAAGCAGGGCTGCGTCGGCGCCGCTTGGCTCGATGGTTGCTACCAGTTCCAGGCGTATGGTGCCGTCTGTTCCCTCAAGCGCGACTGTGTCACCAACTGCGAGCCCCAGGGACTCCGCCGTCGCTGCCTGCATTGCGGCCGGTATGGGCCCGGACACCGTCAACTGGTTCGCGCCACGGGCGAAGGCGTCGAGCGAGCCTTCTGCCGGCGTCGTCGTCGGGTTTGCACCGACGGGAAGGAAGGTCAGTTCCGCTGGCAGGTTGGTGGCAGTGCCACCGGACGGGACGAGGGCGCGCGGCGGAGAGTATGGGGCCGGGGTGATGCGCAGACCGTCATCGAGGCCCAGTTCGCTGAAGATAGCTGTGGCGGCGGTGCTCTGGGCCTCGCCGTTGTCAGCGATGGTGGTGTGGATCCGGAAGTAGCCCTGTGTGCCTGACGCGGAAGCGAGAGACCGCAGTGCCTCAGTGGCGGCGAGCTGTGTGTAACCACTGATGCCGCCGAGGACGGCGGTGATGAATGCAAGCGACAGGGCAATCAGCGTAAGCAGGCCACGGCGTGAACCAGCACGGCGGAACGCAAGGTGTGCCAGCACGTAGAACGCCCTCCCCCGGGATGCCGTGGCTGTTGGCCAGGTACTACAGGCGCCGGCCAGCGTATGACCCGCGCCACAATCAATGTTCTCCTGCAATCCTAAATGCTTCCCGGGAGTGACAGGAACAGAGTCGAATTGCTGTGGATAACGCAACAATCAGCAGGGCAAGCGCTTTCCCGATCACCTTTCGATAGACTCACGTCACCACGTAACGCTTCGCTGTGCTGAGGTGCAGGGAGTGTACTGACTGAGGGAGAGGCAAACTTGCAGGTAATACTGTGTGATTCTGCGGAGCACGTCGGAAAGCGCGCGGCGGACATCGTGGAGGACTACGTTCGGGCGGGTTCGGCGGTTCTGGGCCTTGCGACCGGCGGATCGCCGAGCAGTACGTACGGGGAGCTGATCCGCAGACACCGCGAAGAAGGTCTCAGCTTCAACGACGTCAGGGCGTTCACGCTCGATGAGTATGCGGGGCTCGCCCCTGATCACGAGCAGTCTTACCACACGACCATTCGTCGGGAATTCGTCGACCATGTGGACCTACCGCTGGAAAATTTGATGACTCCGCAGGGGGATGTATCGGATCTCGCTGCCGAAGCCGAGCGGTATGACGCCGCGATCGGCGCGGCTGGGGGCGTCGATGTGCAAATCCTTGGCATCGGAGCCAACGGACACATCGGCTTCAATGAACCGACCTCCTCACTGAACTCAAGGACCCGCGTGAAAACCCTGGCGGGCACCACGCGCCGTGACAATGCCCGCTTCTTTCCCGACGGCGAAGTGCCGCGGCTATGCCTGACCCAGGGTCTGGGCACCATCCGTGAGGCCAGCACTGCGGTACTGGTTGCGATGGGTGCCAACAAGGCGGAGGCCGTCCGGGCCATGGTTGAGGGGCCGGTCAGTGCACATTGTCCGGCTTCGGTGCTGCAGCTCCATCGTCGTGCCGTGGTCATCCTCGACCCTGACGCAGCGTCCCTTCTCTCGCTTGCGGATTATTATCGTGAGGCGCAGGAAATGAATGACGAGTTGGGTCTGTCCGCGCGCAGCGGCGGCTTCGACTGAGTTCCTGCCGAGGGCCGTTCCGACCAGTGTGGGACCGTTTAGATCGCCGCTCGCGGTGATGTTGCGGTCTGTTTTGACCGGTGGGGGCGGTCCACGCTAATCTTGGAAGTCGTTGTGCGTGTCCCACCTCGATACGTCCATGTCCGCGTGCGGCTCAGTTGCAGAGCTACCTGGTCCGCGGAAATGGCCGAGACCCAAGGGATCACCGGTGTCGTTTCAGTCCTCACCTGAAGTTCCGGTAACGCATGCATCAGCTGCGTTGGCATCTGGAGTTTCCCTCCGGCCGCCGGCGTCACCGTAGAACAAGAAACGAAGGCAAAATCGTGCGTACGTACACCCCGAAGCCCGGCGACATCAACCGCCAGTGGCACGTCATTGACGCCACCGACGTTGTCCTAGGCCGTCTTGCCAGCCAGACCGCAACACTGCTGCGCGGAAAGCACAAGCCGACCTTTGCACCCCATATGGATATGGGCGACTTCGTCATCATCATCAACGCTGAAAAGGTAGCCCTCACCGGCGCCAAGCTCGAGCAGAAGCGCGCTTACCGCCACTCCGGTTTCCCGGGCGGCCTCAAGTCCGTGACCTACGCTGAGCTGCTTGAGAAGAACCCTGTGCGCGCTGTGGAGAAGGCCATCAAGGGTATGCTCCCCAAGAACTCGCTCGCAGCACAGCAGATCGGCAAGCTGAAGGTTTACCGCGGTGCAGAGCACCCGCACGCGGCCCAGCAGCCCCAGACTTTCGAAATCACCCAGGTCGCTCAGTAGTCCTGGCCACCACAGACTAAGAATCACTCAAGGAGAACCGTGGCTCAGAACACTGAAGAGCTGAATGAACCAACCGAGGAGCTCACCAGCTACACCTCGGAATCCTCGGCCGTCTCAGACGCCCCCGTCAAGGAGCGCCCCGCGCTCACCGTCGGTGGCGCCGCTGTAGGCCGTCGCAAGGAAGCTGTTGCACGCGTCCGCGTTACACCGGGAAGCGGCAAGTGGATTGTCAACGGCCGCGAGCTGTCTGACTACTTCCCCAACAAGCTGCACCAGCAGGAAGTCAATGACCCGTTCAAGCTCCTCGAGCTCGACGGCGCCTACGACGTCATTGCCCGCATCCACGGCGGTGGCCCCTCCGGCCAGGCCGGTGCGCTGCGCCTCGGCGTAGCCCGTGCGCTCAACGAGATTGACCGCGAGAACAACCGCCCCGCCCTCAAGAAGGCAGGCTTCCTGACCCGTGACGCCCGCGTCATCGAGCGCAAGAAGGCCGGTCTCAAGAAGGCACGCAAGGCGCCTCAGTACTCCAAGCGTTAGAGAAAGTCTTCCCCGTGGAATACCGCTGGCGCGTTGTTCCACGGGTCCACTCGACTTTTTCCAGCGCTCGGCTCCACGCTCCTGCCTGCCACTTGGGTCTAAGGCGCTTGGGAGCCCGAGTTACATGCTTCACCCGTTACGCCCGTTCGGCAGCTGCCGGGCGGGCGTAACGCTTTAAGCACGGCTTCAAAGGCCCGGCACCCTTCTGACTTAGGATGGACCACGATGACTAGATTATTTGGGACCGACGGCGTCCGTGGGCAAGCAAATGGCCTCCTCACAGCAGAGCTCGCCCTGCAACTCGCGCAGGCAGCGGCCATGGTGCTAGGACACCGAAGTTCGGACGGCCGGCGTCCCACTGCGGTCATCGCCCGCGATCCGCGCATCAGCGGTGATTTTATCGCGGCGGCGGTCGAAGCAGGACTGGCCAGCGCAGGCGTTGACGTCTACGACGCGGGGGTGCTTCCCACACCCGCCGCAGCCTTCCTTGTCGCTGACCTTGACGCCGATTTCGGCGTCATGATCTCTGCCTCGCACAACCCGGCTCCGGACAACGGCATCAAGTTCCTTGCCCGCGGCGGCAAGAAGCTGGATGACGCAGTGGAAGACGCCATCGAAGCGGAACTCAATGCTCCTCCACACCGCCCGGTGGGGCCGGATGTCGGCCGGATCCAACGCTTCGCGGACGCTGAAGACCGCTATGTGGTTCACCTCCTGCAGTCCCTGCCGCACCGCCTGGACGGGCTCAAGGTTGTGCTGGACTGCGCCAACGGCGCGGCAAGCGGCTGCTCACCGCAGGTGTTCTCCGATGCCGGCGCGGACGTCGTCGTTATTGGTGCAGACCCGGATGGCAACAACATCAACGATGGTTGCGGCTCCACCCACCTTGAGATGCTTCAGGCTGCGGTGCTTGAGCACGGCGCCGACCTCGGCATAGCGCATGACGGCGACGCCGACCGCTGCCTTGCTGTGGACCACGAAGGCACAGTGGTGGACGGCGACCAGATCATGGCGATCATGGCTGTGGCGCTCAACGCGGTGGGGCGGTTGAAGGACAGCACCCTCGTAGCGACAGTGATGAGCAATCTGGGGCTGAAGCTGGCGCTGCGCGATGCGGGCATCAGTCTCCGCGAGACCGCCGTGGGCGACCGCTACGTGCTGGAAGGTATGCGCGACGGCGCGTACAGCCTCGGCGGCGAGCAGTCCGGCCACGTGATCTTCGCCGATCACGCGACAACCGGTGACGGTGTACTCACCGGACTTCAGCTCGCAGCCCAGGTAGCGATGACCGGGCGCAGCCTAAAGGAACTGTCCACGATCATGACCAAGCTCCCGCAGGTCCTCATCAACGTAAAGGGTGTGGACAAGTCGAGCGTCAACAGCGACGACGAAGTGCAGCGCGCAGTCCGCGAGGCGCAGACCTCCCTCGGCGAAACCGGGCGGGTGCTCCTGCGACCGTCGGGAACGGAGCCGGTAGTCCGCGTCATGGTCGAAGCGGCGGACATGGCAACCGCAGAATCAGTTGCGGACCGTCTGGCGGACACGGTGCAGAGGCAATTGGCTCTCGAGCCTGCCTAAGCCAGACCATCCTGGATCGAGCTGACAGGACACGCCGCTAAAGCCGGTGCAAAGAGGGCGCGTCCTGCCAAACCGATTGGTTTCAGGTTCGCTGGCGAAGGCTGTCCCGGATTTCGGTCAGTAGCGCGATCTGCGGATCGACCTCCTCCACCTCCTGCTTCAGCTCCAGCTTGCGGTCGCGGCGTTCAATGAACCTGTTCATCGGCAGCACGATCACAAAGTACACAGAGGCGGCCACAAGCAGGAAGTTCACCACAGCCGTGAGAAATACACCGAACTGAATCTCGTTCCCGTTCAACGTGATCCGCGCGAAGTCGTCAAACGTGGGCGATCCGGCGAGAGCAGAGATCAGCGGCATCAGCACGTTATTGACCAGCGAGGTTACTACCGCTCCGAAGGCCGTGCCCATGACCACCGCCACGGCCAGATCGATGACGTTGCCCTTCATGATGAAATTCTTGAATCCACTCAGCATTGCTTCAGGCTATCCAAGCGAACGGTCAGCCGGGCGGGGCACGCCGGTGGGGAAGGTGAACGTTAGTATCCGGGCGCCGGCGGCAGACCGAAGAACTCCTCGAGGGTCGCTACGCCGTTCTCGCGCATTGCCTGTGCGGTTTCCAGCCCGACGTACCGGTAATGCCAGGGCTCGCCCGAGAATCCCGTGACGCCCTGGGCACCGATCGGGTAGCGCAGGATGAAGCCGAAAGCGTGTGCGTTCTCTGCCATCCATTGCCCTGCCACAGTGTCCGCGAAACAGGAGGACAGCGTGCAGGCGCGATCAGCCTGCCCAACGTCGAACGCAAGTCCTGTCTGGTGCTCCGAATAACCCGCGCGGGCAGAAATACGGTCAGCTTCACCAGCGTCTCCTCCGTACTGGGCAACCCAGTGCTGGTAGGTGGCGACCTGATCCTGGTAGGAGCGGTAACCGCTCACCAGGGTGAGGCCCACGCCGTCGTCGGCGGCTGCAGCGAACAGCTGCTCCACCGCCGCGCTGGTGTCCGCCCGCAGGAGGGCATTGGGTTCGGCCACGGCCAGCGGAACTGCGGGGAGAACAAGCCCGGACGGGAAGAAGTCGAGCGGGCCGAGGGGCCGCTGCTTGTTGACGACCACGAGGATCGACGACGGATCGCTCAACTCCCCCGCTTCGGGTGGTGGCGCCGGTGCTGTGCTCGGCGCGGGGGCCGGAGGCTCTTCGGTGACCGCCGGGGCCGTGCTCGGGGCGGCCGCGGGCGCGGTGGACGGCGGCGCGCTGGGTTCCGCAGGTGACGGGGGCCGCTGCGCAGGAGCCGGGATCTCGCCCGGAGTCTGCGGCGCGGACGACGGCGGCTGGCTGGCCGGGGTGGTGCCGTCCGTTGTGGGCGCGGGCGTTCCGCAGGCCGAAAGTACGACGACGAGGGCCGACGTCGTCATCAACCAGACCGGCATCCCCCGGAGCCGCCGCAAGGGTCCCATCAGGTTTTCCGTAGCAGCATTCGGCGGATGGAGTGGTCGGCTTCCTTGGTGAGCACCAGGGTGGCCCGGCCGCGGGTGGGAAGGACGTTCTCGGACAGGTTCGGTTCGTTGATGCGCCGCCAGATGCCTAAAGCGGTCTCCTCGGCTTCCTTATCCGTGAGGGAGGCGTACCGGTGGAAATAGGATGCTGGATTCGCGAAGGCGCCGCTGCGCAGGGACTGGAAGCGCTGGACGTACCACTCCTCTATATAGGAGGTCTTGGCGTCCACATAGATGGAGAAGTCAAAGAAATCGCTGAGCGCAAGGCCGGAGCGCCCGTCCGCCCGGGTTCGTGCAGGCGCGAGGACGTTCAGCCCCTCGACAATCAGTACGTCAGGGCGGCGGACCACAATCTCCCGGCCAGGGACGATGTTGTAGGTCAGGTGCGAGTACCAGGGTGCGCGTACTTCCTCCGCACCGCTCTTGACCTCACTCACGAAGCGCAGGAGCCGACGCCGGTCGTATGACTCAGGGAAGCCCTTGCGCTGCATAAGGCCGCGCCGTTCCAGCTCCTCATTGGGGTAAAGGAAACCGTCAGTGGTTACCAGTTCCACGTTCGGAGTGCCCGGCCAGCGGCGGAGAAGCTCACGCAGCACACGCGCGGTGGTCGACTTCCCGACGGCAACGGAGCCCGCCACACCGATCACGAACGGCGTACGGGTTGTGCGCTCCCCGAGGAACGTGGTGGTGGCCGCGTGCAGTTCGCCGGCAGCGGCAACGTAGAGGGAGAGGAGCCGGGAAAGCGGAAGGTAGACCTCCCGCACCTCATCGAGGTTCAGCGCGTCTCCGAGACCGCGAAGCCGCTGCACATCCTCGACGTTCAGCGGAGACTCGATCTCATTCGACAGCCGCGCCCACATCTGGCGATCAAGCTCGACGAACGGGGTAACGCTCGCCTCCACCGTGGTGGTGGGGCCGGTACCTCGATTTTCGTCGCTCACCCTAGAATTCTGCCCCCTGGCCAGGACATTAACAAACAACCCACAGGAGCCGGGGGTGATGCGCACCACCCTGACAGGTCGCAGTACAGGGCTGTACCCGCGCTGCGGGTACGCTTAAGGCCATGTGTGGAATCGTAGGATACGTAGGCCGTAACGGCGGTAAATCCCTTGGCGGAGCGCTTGGAGAAGCAGAACTCAACGGGGCCGATTCCAACGGCAGCCACGGTGCCTTGGACGTTGTCATGGAGGGCTTGCGCCGCCTGGAGTACAGGGGTTATGACTCTGCGGGCGTGGCAGTGCTGACTGAGACAGGGATCCAGTCGCGCAAGAAGTCCGGCAAGCTGACCAACCTTGTGGCAGAACTCGACTCCTCACCGCTGCCCGCGTCCTTGACCGGCATCGGCCACACCCGGTGGGCTACGCACGGCGGACCCACGGACCAGAACGCACACCCGCATCTCGCCGATGACGGGCGCCTCGCCCTCATCCACAACGGAATCATTGAGAACTTTGCCGAGCTGAAGGCTGAGTTGCTGGAGCAGGGCGTTGTCTTCGCTTCGGACACGGACACGGAGGTTGCCGCGGCACTGCTCGGCAGCATCTACCGTCGTCGAACGGACGTCGGCACCGCAGATGCCCTGACCAGCGCCATGCAGGAAGCCTGCCGGCGCCTTGAGGGCGCATTCACCCTGCTTGCCATCCACCAGGACGCGCCCGACGTCGTCGTCGCCGCCCGCCGCAATTCACCGCTTGTTGTGGGCCTGGGTGACGGCGAGAACTTCCTTGGCTCGGATGTTTCCGGCTTCATTGACTTCACCCGCCGCGCGGTGGAACTGGGTCAGGATCAGGTCGTGACCATCACACCGGAAGACGTCACGATCACCGATTTCTACGGAGCGCCTGCTGACGGGAAGGAGTTCCACGTCAGCTGGGACGCTGCCGCGGCGGAGAAGGGCGGTTACCCGTCCTTTATGGCCAAGGAGATCAACGACCAGCCCGACGCCGTCGGACAGACCCTGCTGGGCCGCACCGATGCAAAGGGCAACCTGGTCCTCGACGAACTGCGCATCGACGAATCGATCCTGCGCTCGGTGGACAAGATTGTTGTCCTCGCTTGTGGAACGTCTGCATACGCCGGCCAGGTGGCGAAGTACGCAATCGAGCACTGGTGCCGGATTCCAACGGAGATCGAGCTTTCGCACGAGTTCCGTTACCGGGATCCGATCGTCAATGAGAAGACACTCGTGGTGGCCATCTCCCAGTCCGGTGAAACCATGGACACCCTGATGGCCGTGCGGTACGCCCGTGAGCAGGGCGCCAAGGTCGTGGCAATCTGTAACACCAACGGCTCAACCATTCCCCGCGAATCGGATGCGGTGCTGTACACGCACGCCGGTCCGGAGATTGCCGTCGCTTCCACCAAGGCGTTCCTCGCGCAGATCACCGCCACCTACCTCCTCGGGCTGTACCTGGCGCAACTGCGGGGCAACAAGTTCCGTGACGAGATCGCCGACGTACTGGCGGACCTCAGCGAGATGCCGGCGAAGATCCAGGAGGTCCTGGATAACTCGGAAGCCGTGAAGGAGCTCGGACGGAGCATGGCGGACGCCAAGTCCGTGCTGTTCCTCGGCCGCCACGTGGGATTCCCGGTGGCCATGGAGGGTGCGCTCAAGCTCAAGGAGCTCGCCTACATCCACGCGGAAGGTTTCGCTGCCGGCGAGCTCAAGCACGGGCCCATCGCGCTGATCGAGGAGGGTCAACCCGTCGTCGTCGTACTGCCTTCGCCCCGCGGGCGAGATTCCCTGCACGCCAAGGTGGTTTCGAACATCCAGGAGATCCGGGCCCGCGGCGCAGTCACGATCGTGATCGCCGAAGAGGGCGATGAGTCAGTGGCTGCGTTCTCCGAGCACGTCATCCACGTTCCGCAGACTGCAACACTGCTGGCGCCGCTGCTCACTACGGTCCCGCTGCAGATTTTCGCTTGCGAGCTGGCCGCAGCCAAGGGCTATGACGTGGATCAGCCCCGGAACCTGGCCAAGTCCGTCACGGTCGAGTAGGTATCAGCGTGATTGTCGGCATTGGCGTGGACGTTGTGGATGTGGCCCGGTTCGAGCGGCAGCTTCAGCGTACGCCCGGGCTGCGGGACCGCTTGTTCGTTGCTGCCGAGCGTGCGTTGAATACCCGTTCCCTTGCCGCACGCTTCGCAGCAAAAGAAGCCGTTGCCAAGGCGCTCGGCGCACCTGCGGGAATGAACTGGCAGGACTGCTGGATCGGTCTGGACAGCAACGGAAGTCCCACAGTCGAGGTGTCCGGGACCGTGGCTGCCGTCGCGTCTGCTCGTGGTGTTAGCCGGTGGCACCTCTCGCTCAGCCATGACGGCGGGGTAGCAACCGCCATGGTTGTCGCCGAAGGAGAACTTCCTCCGGCCACCCGCTAGGATTCTAAGCATGCTTAGTGCCTATACCGGGAGCCAGATCCGGGCAGCGGAAGCGCCGCTGCTTGAGGCCGGACACGGTGATGCCCTGATGCAGCGGGCAGCCCACGGCCTTGCACAGGTTGCCGGCGCCGAGCTCCGCGATACCGGCGGAATCTACGGACGCGCCGTCGTCGTGCTGGCGGGGAGCGGAAACAACGGCGGTGACGCCCTGTACGCCGGTGCCCGGCTGGCCGGACGTGGCGCGGGCACGACGGCGGTTCTCACCTCCGAGCGGGTCCATGCCGAGGCATTGGCCGCATTCCGTGCGGCCGGCGGGAGGGTTGAGCAGCTCACCGATGACCGCGTTGACGCCCTGGCGGGGCGGGTTGCGTCCGCCGCCCTGGTGATTGACGGGATTCTCGGTACGGGCGGTAGCGGCGGACTGCGCGGCGCAGCGGCGAAACTGGTCCAGCAGGTGAACGCACGGGGCGTGGTCCGCGTTGTCGCCTGCGACCTTCCCAGCGGAATCGATGCCGACACCGGTGAGGTGGCCGGAGAAATACTTCCAGCCGATGTCACAGCAACCTTCGGTGGCGTCAAGACCGGGCTGCTCACGGGCGCCGGAGCCCGCGCGGCGGGGCGGGTGCTCATGATAGACATCGGTCTCACCGAGGCGCTTCCGCCGGCCGCGGCGTACTCGCTGGAGCCTGCGGATCTCCGGCAGCTCTACGCACGGCCTGGGCCGGCGGACCACAAATACAGCAGGGGAGTGCTCGGCATCGCGGCGGGCTCGGCGATGTACCCGGGCGCTGCGGTGCTGGCTACCGGCGCGGCGCTGGGCACCGGCGTCGGGATGGTGCGCTTCCTGGGCCCGCCAACGGTTGCTTCGCTCATCAACACTGTCCACCCGGAGGTTGTCTGCTCGCAGGGCTCTGTTCCGGAATCACATGTGCAGGCCTGGCTTGTGGGTCCGGGCGCCACGGAGGATCCCGGCCAGCGGCAGCGGGCACGCGACGCCATTGCATCCGGCCTGCCCACGGTCGTCGACGCCGGTGCGCTGCCGCTGCTGCCGGAAAGAGTGGGCGAGCAGGTCATTCTTACGCCCCACGCCGGTGAACTGGCGGCGCTGTTCCAACGCCGCGGCCAGAACGTGGAACGGGGTGCCGTTGAAGCAGCGCCTGCCGACTTTGCCCGCCGTGCTGCCGCTACAACGGGCGCAACCGTCCTGCTGAAGGGGTACAGTACGGTGGTCGCGGCCCCGGGCGGTGAGCTTTTTGTCCAGTCGAATGCCACGCCCTGGCTGGCCACCGCGGGATCGGGAGATACGCTCGCGGGGATCCTGGGAGCGCTTGTCGCGACCAACGCCGGGAACGACGACGTCGCCACGCCACTCGGGCTGCCGCCGTCGTCGCGCTGGGCTGCTTTGGGAGCGGCGGCCGCGATGCTGCACGGACTGGCGGGCCGGCGCGCAGCACGGTGCGGACCGGTGGTCGTGGGAGAGCTGCCCAGGCACGTAGGCCGCGTACTCGCGGAACTGCTGTAACAGCCGCACCCCGACATAGTTCACCGAAATGTCGGAGTCCTGCGCTATGAAAGGATGCAGGACAAAGGTCACTGAGAACATTCGATCATCTTCACTGAGTACCAGACTGAGTATTGAAACGAGCAAGGAGAACACATGGAGCTTTGGCCAGGAGATGCCTATCCGCTGGGGGCAACCTATGACGGCACGGGAACCAACTTCGCGCTCTACAGCGAGATCGCCGAGAAGGTTGAGTTGTGCCTGATTGACGACGACGGCGCGGAGTCCCGCATCGAACTCAAGGAAGTGGACGGCTACGTGTGGCACGGCTACCTGCCGCACGTTTCACCCGGCCAGAAGTACGGCTACCGCGTCCACGGGCCCAACAACCCGGCCGAGGGCCACCGCTGCAACCCGAACAAGCTGCTGCTGGATCCCTACGCAAAAGCGGTGCACGGCCAGATCGACTGGGACCAGGCACTGTTCGGCTACAACTTCGGCGACGAGCACTCAGTCAACAATGAGGATTCGGCGCCGCACATGATGCTCGGCGTTGTCATCAATCCCTTCTTCAACTGGGACGGCGACCGCATGCCGCGCACCCCGTATCACCAGTCGGTGATCTATGAGGCGCACGTCAAGGGGCTCACGCAGTTGCACCCGGAAATCCCGGAGGAGCAGCGCGGCACGTACGCCGGCGTGGCCCATCCGGCGGTTATTGCGCACCTGCAAAAGCTCGGCGTCACGGCGATCGAGCTCATGCCCGTGCACCAGTTCGTCAATGACAGCACGCTGCAGGAAAAGGGCCTGTCCAACTACTGGGGCTACAACACCATCGGCTTTTTCGCACCGCACAACGCCTACGGCTCCACCGGCGACGAGGGCGAGCAGGTGCAGGAATTCAAGGCCATGGTCCGCGAGCTGCACCTGGCGGGCATCGAGGTGATTCTCGACGTCGTGTACAACCACACTGCGGAGGGCAACCATATGGGGCCAACGCTCTCCATGCGGGGCATCGACAATGCGTCCTACTACCGGCTGGTCGAGGATGACAAGCAGTACTACATGGACACCACCGGCACCGGTAACTCGCTGAACGTCGGAAACCCGCATTCACTGCAGTTGCTCATGGATTCGCTGCGTTACTGGGTCACGGAGATGCACGTCGACGGGTTCCGCTTTGACCTTGCCTCGGCACTGGCCCGCGAGTTCTACGAGGTGGACCGGCTGAGCGCGTTCTTCGAACTCGTGCAGCAGGATCCGGTCGTGTCCCAGGTGAAGCTGATCGCCGAGCCCTGGGACGTTGGCCCCGGCGGGTACCAGGTGGGCAACTTCCCTCCGCAGTGGACGGAATGGAACGGCAAATACCGCGATACCGTGCGCGATTTCTGGCGCGGTGAGCCGTCCAGCATCGGTGAGTTTGCCTCGCGGCTGACAGGTTCGGCGGACCTCTACGAGCACTCGGCGCGCCGGCCGGTGGCATCGATCAACTTCGTCACGGCCCACGACGGCTTCACGCTGCGGGATCTCGTTTCCTACAACGAGAAGCACAACGAAGCCAACGGCGAAGACAACAACGACGGCGAATCCCACAACCGCTCGTGGAACTGCGGCGCTGAAGGACCCACGGACGATCCCCAGGTGCAGACCCTGCGCGTACGGCAACAGCGGAACTTCATCGCAACGCTCCTGCTGTCCCAGGGCGTGCCCATGATCCTGCACGGTGATGAACTCGGCCGCACGCAGGACGGCAACAACAACACCTACTGTCAGGATTCGGAGCTGTCCTGGGTTCACTGGGACAACCTGGACCAGCCGCTGCTCGAGTTCACCGCAGCGGTGAGCCGGCTACGCTCCGAGCACCCGACCTTCCGCCGTCGTCGTTTCTTCGACGGCCGGCCGGTTCGGCGTGGAGAGGGCGAGGCGCTGCCGGACATCGTCTGGCTGGACACCGAGGGTGAGCTCATGGCTCCAGAGGACTGGAATGACGGCTTCGGCCGCTCGATCGGCGTTTTCCTCAACGGTCAGGGCATCCGCGGACGTGATCAGCGCGGCCAGCGCATCACCGACCAGAACTTCCTGCTCTACTTCAACGCCCACGATGAAGCGGTGAAGTTCACGGTGCCGTCCGAGGAATACGGGCCGATGTGGGACGAGGTCATCGACACGGCAGGCGTCTACGCGGACTCCGACCCCATTCCCGCCGGTGCGGCGGTGACGGTGGAAGCCAAGTCAATGGTGGTTCTGCGGGCGCATGCCGAGGCCGAAGACCTTGACCATTCAGTCGCAGCATCGCTTGCGATCCTCGCCAACGAGAACACCTCGAAGACCGGCTCGGCCTGAGCCCGGCGCATTCAGAGCACCTGGAGGAGAAGTACGTGAAGGCACCCAAGTCGACCTACCGGTTGCAGATTCGTTCCAGTTTCGACCTGTCCGCCGCCGTTGAGGTTGTGCCCTATCTGAAAGACCTCGGGGTGGACTGGGTGTACCTCTCACCCGTGCTGACTGCCGAGCAGGGATCGGACCACGGATACGACGTCACGGACCCCACCACGATCGACCCCGAGCGTGGTGGGCCGGAGGCGTTCGACGCCCTGTGCCGGACCGCGCACGAGGCCGGTCTCGGCGTGCTCGTGGACATCGTGCCGAACCATGTCGGTGTAGCAACCCCGGTGCAGAACGCATGGTGGTGGGATCTGCTCGCGAAGGGACGGCGCTCGCGGTATGCCGAAGCGTTCGACGTCGACTGGGACGCCGGTGGCGGACGCATCCGCATCCCCGTCCTGGGCGACGGAGACAACGAGGTGGACCAGCTCAAGGTAGTCGACGGCGAGCTGCACTACTACGAGAATCGTTTCCCCATCGCAGACGGTTCGGAGCACCCGGGTGACACCGGCGCGCAGGTGCACGCACGGCAACACTACGAGCTGGTGAACTGGAGGCGTGCGGACAGCGAACTGAACTACCGGCGCTTCTTCGGCGTGAACACGCTGGCCGGCCTTCGAGTTGAGGTTCCGTGGGTATTCGACGAGGCCCACTCCGAGGTTCGGCGCTGGTTCGGCGAATCGCTGGTGGACGGGCTGCGTATCGATCACCCGGATGGGCTCGCCGACCCGGCAGGCTACCTGGACCGGCTGCGTGAGGTCAGCGGTGGGGCCTACACGCTGGTGGAGAAGATCCTCGAGCCTGGTGAGGGGCTGCCGGATCGGTGGGCGTGCGAGGGAACCACCGGCTACGACGGGCTTGCGCTGGTGGATCGGCTGTTTGTCGATCCTGCCGGCCGGCCTGCGCTCGAGGCGGCCGTGCCAACTGAACCGTTCGTGCACATGATCCACGGCACCAAGCGCGGAATCGCGGACGGAATCCTCCGGTCCGAAGTGCTGCGCCTTGCGCGGCTGGTTCCGGAGCAGGCGGGCCTGGACTTCGAAGAGCGCGCAGATGCGCTGGCCGAGTTGCTGACCTGCTTCCCGGTCTACCGAAGCTACCTTCCGGACGGAGCGCACTACCTCGCCGAAGCAGTCCTCAGCGCGAAGGTCCGCAGGCCGGAGCTGGCGAAGGTACTGGACACGCTGCATCCGCTCCTGAATCCGTTCCATGAGGACGGGGGAGCTGAGAACAACGACGCTGAGCTGTCTGAATTGACTGTACGGTTTCAGCAGACCTCGGGCATGGTCATGGCCAAAGGCGTTGAGGACACTGCGTTCTACCGCTACAACCGGCTCACTTCCCTGAACGAGGTTGGCGCGGACCCGTCCATTTTTGCGCTCGACGGGTATGAGCTCCACCGTGCACTGCTGGAACGCCAGGAGTCCTCGCCGCTCACCATGAATTCGCTCAGCACGCACGACACAAAGCGCGGCGAGGACACGCGGGCCCGGATCTCGGTGCTGTCGGAGATCGCGGAGGAATGGGTGGCCTCACTGGAGCAGCTGGACCGCTTGGCCCCGATCGGGGACAGGGCGTTCGCGTCGCTGATGTGGCAGGCACTGATTGGTGCCTGGCCGCTGAGCAGGGAACGCGCACACGCCTACGTTGAGAAGGCCTCCCGCGAAGCAGATGCGAGTACGCACTGGACCGCGCCGAACGAGGCCTTCGAGGAGAAGATGCATGCCGCCGTCGACGCCGCCTTTGATGACACGGAGGTGAACCGGCTTCTGACTTCTCTGGTGGAGCACGTGGCTGCGCCGGGCTGGTCCAACTCCCTGTCGGCGAAACTGCTGCAACTCACCATGCCGGGCATCCCCGACGTGTACCAGGGTTCCGAGCTCTGGGAGACTTCGCTGGTGGACCCGGACAACCGCCGTCCCGTCGACTTCGGGCTGCGTAAGCAGGGCCTCGTGGACCTGGCATTCGGTGCCCTTCCGCAGATCGACGACGGCGGGATGGCCAAGCTCCTTATCGTCTCCCGGGCGCTGCGGTTACGCAGGGATTCGCCGGAACTGTTTTCGACCTACCGCTCGGTGACAGCCACGGGCCCGGCGGGGGAGCACGTTTTCGCCTTCGACCGCGGAGGCGTCGTCGCAGCGGTCACGAGACTCCCGCTGGGATTGGACAGGGCCGGCGGCTGGCGGGACACCGCCGTCGTAATGCCCGAGGGCGCCTATAGCTGCGCCATTACCGGCACCGGCTTTGAGGGCGGCTCTGTTCCGGTCAAACGGCTGTTCGAAACCTACCCCGTGGCACTGCTTGTGAAGGAGGACGCACGATGAGCTCCAAGTTCGATGTCTGGGCGCCGAAGGCCGAGTCCGTGACGCTGTTGGCGGACGGCCGGAAGCATCCGATGGTTGCCCGCGACGGCGACTGGTGGGAAGCCCCTGGATCACCCGCTACCGGTGACGTGGATTACGGCTACCTGCTCAACAACGCGGAAGACCCTGTGCCGGACCCGCGCTCGCGAAGGCAGCCGGAGGGCGTGCACAAGTTGTCCCGAACGTTCGACGCCGGCGCCTACTCCTGGGGCGATGACAGTTGGGTTTCCCCGGGCCTCGACGGCAGCGTCATCTACGAACTGCACATCGGCACCTTCACTTCCGAGGGAACGTTTGACGCCGCGATCGGAAAGTTGGATTACCTGGCGAACCTCGGCGTCCAGTACATCGAACTTCTGCCGGTCAACGCGTTCAACGGCACCCACAACTGGGGCTACGACGGCGTCCTCTGGTTCGCGATCCACGAGCTTTACGGCGGCCCGGAGGGATATCAGCGGTTTGTCGACGCAGCGCACCAGCGCGGGCTGGGCGTCATCCAGGACGTGGTCTATAACCACCTTGGACCGAGCGGGAACTACCTGACACAGTTCGCACCCTACCTCACCGAGGGCAAGGCCAACACCTGGGGCGATTCGCTGAACCTCGACGGTCCGCTCTCCGACGAGGTGCGGCGCTACGTCGTGGACAACCTGCTCATGTGGTTCCGCGACTATCACGTGGACGGCCTGCGGCTCGACGCCGTGCATGCACTGCATGATGAGCGGGCGATCCACATCCTTGAGGAGTTCGCGGTGGAAACCGGGCACTGCGCGGAAGAGCTCGGTAAGCCGCTGTTCCTGATCGCGGAATCGGACCTGAACAACCCACGCCTCATCGCAGCACGCTCCGCAGGCGGTTACGGACTCGCAGGTCAGTGGAGCGATGACTTCCACCACGCGGCGCACGTGAACCTGACCGGTGAAACAGCCGGTTACTACTCGGACTTCGATTCCGTCGGCGCGCTCGCCAAGGTTTACCGGGAGGGCTTCTTCCACAACGGAACCTGGTCCTCCTTCCGCGAACGGTCGCACGGACGGCCGATCGACCCGGCTAAGCACAGCCTGCATCAGCTGGTGGTATGCACGCAGAACCATGACCAGATCGGTAACCGCGCCGCAGGGGACCGCCTCAGCGGAACGCTGAACTCCGCTCAACTGGCCCAGGCCGCCGTCCTGAACATCGCCGGCCCGTTCACGCCGATGATGTTCATGGGTGAGGAGTACGGTGCCACCACGCCGTGGCCGTTCTTCACCTCGCATCCCGAACCGGAGCTCGGCAGGGCCACCGCAGAGGGCCGCCTTGCCGAATTCGAGAAGATGGGCTGGGACCCGGAGGCCGTGCCCAACCCACAGGACCCGGCTACGTTCGCATCCGCCAAGCTCGACTGGAGCGAACTGGAGCGGCCGGAGCAGGCGGGCTTGCTTGCCATCTACCGGGACCTGATCAGGCTCCGCCGGGAGAACAAGGACCTGCGTAACCCGGACTTCACCTCGGTGAGCGTCGAGTTCGACGAGGACCAGCGCTGGCTGTTGCTTCGCAGGGGTAGGCGCACCGCCGTCGTCGTCAATTTCGCCGGCGAGCAGCGGGAGGTGCCGTTGGCGGCAAAGGAGGTCCTGCTGAGTACCGAGCCGGGCGAGTCGATTGGAAGCGGCACGGTGACCCTGCCCGCTCACGGTGCGGCAATTCTGAAGGTGTAGCCTACCGACCATGCGCGAGCTTCGAACAGAAGTGCTGGTGGTTGGGGCCGGTCCCACCGGGCTGATGCTCGCGGCGTGGCTGGCGAAGCTCGGCGTCGATGTGCTGGTAATCGACGGCAAGGACAGCCCTACGCGCGAATCACGTGCGCTGGGCGTCCACTCGCGAAGCATGGAAATCTACGACCAGCTGGGTGTGATTGACCGCGTGCTGGCTGGAGGGTGGCCGGTCGCCAAGATCCGTCCCGGCTACGAGGCCTCGTCCTTCGGCGCGGTGCCCATCGGCACGATCGGTGCGGACCTCACGCCCTACCCCGGCATTCACGTCCTGGAGCAGAGTAGGAACGAACAAATCCTGCTCGACCGGCTGGAAGAACTCGGCGGAACAGTGCTCTGGGGGCAGCAACTCGTAAACCTCGAGCACGACGACGTCGGGGTCACGGCCGAGTGCGCGGGAACTGAAGCGCTCTCCATCAGCGCGCGCTTCTGTGTGGGTGCGGACGGCGGCTCGTCCGTTGTGCGGAAACTCTCCGGCATACCCTTCGAGGGCCTGACGAATGAGCACACCTTCTACGTGGCCGATGTAATGGGCGCCGAGGGTGTGGCCGAGGACGCCGTCAACCTGCGCTTCGGCGCGGACGAATTCCTGCTTGGCTTCCCCATGGGCCCGGAGGGGCACCACCGCCTGCTTGGCGTCCTTCGCACTACCGGCGACGAGGACGTTCCTGAGTTCCTTGCCCGGGAGCGCCTGCAGAGCACCTTCAACGTCGGGTATCGCGAATCGATATGGTTCTCCACCTACCGGATTCACCACCGGGTGGCGGCGCGGTTCCGGGAGGGGCCGGTATTCCTTGCGGGGGACGCCGGCCACGTCCATTCCCCGGTGGGTGCGCAGGGAATGAACACGGGTCTGCAGGACGCACATAACCTCGCTTTCAAGCTGGCAGACGTTCTTTCCGGGCGGTCCTCCGAGCAGTTGCTGAACCGGTACGAAGCCGAGCGTCGGCCCGTGGCGCTGCGGCTGGTGAACAGCACCGACCGCGTGTTTGCTTTGGTGACCTCCCGCCATCCGGTGGCTCGCACAGTGCGGCGGGCAGCACCGCGGTTCCTTGTCCCGGTGGCCATCAAGGTGGTGCCGCGGCTTCCGATTGCGCGCCGTCTGATCGGCTATCTTTCCCAGCTCCGGATCCATTACTGGATGGAGAGCAATCCAGTGAACGACGACGGCGCCAGGCTGGCTCCCGCTCGCGGCCGCCGGCGTGGGCGAGTGGTCGGCAGGCGGCTGCCCTGGACCGGCGAGAACTTCGAAGCGCTACGTTCCGCAAGCTGGCAGGTCCACGTCTATGGCGACGTGGACGCGGAGGTGACGGACGCCGTCGGGCGCGGTTTGAACCTTTCCGTGCATTCGTTCCGGGCGGCTCCCGGGAAGGGACTGCTGGATGGGAGTTGTTACCTGGTGCGCCCCGACGGTTTTGTGGCTGGATCCGCTCCCGTGCGCCGGGCGGTGTCGATGTTGCGTCCGCTGTTGCCGGATCAGTGGAACACCCAGTAGTCGCCTAGCGGCCCCCTGCGCGCGGCGCGGGTCCCTGCAGATAGCGCCTATCAGCCCCCCACTCCTCGCTGGCGCTCGGCGCGGGGCCCTGCAGATAGGCGCTATCAGCCCCCCACTCCTCGCTGGCGCTCGGCGCGGGGCCCTGCAGATAGCGCCTATCAGCCCCCCACTCCTCGCTGGCGCTCGGCGCGGGGCCCTGCAGATAGCGCCTATCAGCCCCCCACTCCTCGCTGGCGCTCGGCGCGGGGCCCTGCAGATAGCGCCTA